>DATIGG010000122.1:0-14889 GCA_035454825.1 Thermodesulfobacteriota bacterium
AGATGGGCTGTCACAATATTAACTTCGTTACTCCTACCCACTATGTCCCTCAGATCGTCGCCTCCCTCGCCGATGCGACCGAAATGGGACTTCGGCTTCCGATTGTCTATAACTGCTCTGGATACGAATCGACCGAAGTGATTCGATTGCTCGATGGCATCGTGGATATCTATATGCCTGATGTGAAATTTATGAACCCAGAATATTCTGAGAAGTTTTGCAATGCGCCAGATTATCCCGAGGTCATAAAGAAGGCTCTCAAAGAGATGCACCGTCAGGTGGGGGATCTCGCCGGCAATTCCGACGGGATTGCTGAGAGAGGCCTTCTCATCCGACACCTCGTCATGCCCGGAGGAGTGGCATCCTCTGAAGAGGTCCTCCGGTTCATCGCGAAAGAAATCTCCGTCCACTCCTATATCAATGTTATGGAACAATACCGGCCCGAATACCTCGCCCACGAGTTTGAGGAAATCAGCCGAAGAATCACCCAAAAAGAGTATTTGGAGGCAGTTCAGATGGCAAGGCGCTTCGGCCTTTACCGGGGACTTTAACTGTCCTTACCCCTCACCTTTATCCTCTCCCACCACAGGAGAGGAGAGATCAGGGATGAAATCAGAAGAAACCATCCTTCAGCTTCAATCCCTTAAAAAGAAGGTTCGGCAACTCTCCCGGGAGATCGCATCCCTTAAGGTCGTTTCCCTGAAGAATCATCCTTATGCCGTAGAAGACCTGCTCAAGATGCGGGGGCTAAAAGTCTTCCGAAGAGATCCTATAGACCGGCTCTTCTTTCCCCCTGGATTATCCCTTCCCTATAAAACCCGCTTCTATAAGATGATGAAGAAGTATTCCTTCCGGCTCGTCCTGAGGGATATGATCAAACACCAGGACCGGTTCCATGAGGAGGATCTAACCCACTACTGCTCCCCGGAAGTAGCCGAAGAATATTGCGACTTCCTCCAGGAAATAGGAGTCATTAAGACGGTTCGGAGCGGGGGTTACCAACCCCGCGTCTCCCCCCTCTACAGCTTCGGACCTACGCTGGAGTGGTTTACTGCCGAGATGTTCAAGAGGGAATTTGCCTCCTCTGCTCTCTATGGGGTTAGCATAAGAGAGACAGCCTCTGGTGGCGATTATGATGTCATCGTTTCATGGAATCGAAGGCTGGTCTATGTGGAAGTGAAATCCTCTCCCCCAAAAGGGATTGAACAGAATGAAATTGATGCCTTCTTTTCACGGATCGATGAACTCTTGCCGGATGTTGCAATCCTTTTCAATGATACCCAGCTCAGGATGAAAGACAAGCTTGTTGTCATGTTCGAAGAGGCTCTCAAGAGGAGGTACGGAGGGAAATCCAAAAAACTCTTTCGGGTCAGCAGGCTGGTGGAAGAGCTCTTTCATGTCCGGAATCGTATTTTCATCATCAACAGTAAGAGGGACATTTTTGAGAATTTCTCGATTTGCCTTAAACAATACCTGCGACATTCAGATAATTTAGGTAGAAAATAAAGGTCGCATCTCACGGCGACGATGCCCGTATCGTCATTCGGTTAGGTCCTTGGTCTTAAGAACTTGACGTAACCCTTGGATATTGGACGAAACGGGCTTCGTAACCGCAACCCTAACCCTCCTTCATCCCCCCTTGAATTAAGGGGGGAACAGTGGGGGGCTATCGATTTTCATCGTTCGAAGGTGCCCTCCGGGCATGGGGCATTACTTTGAATCTGAACCAAAGAGCGCCTACCCTTCTATTCTTTTTTCTTTTTCGGAGGCCCGTTGGCGGGCAGCTTTGATCTCTTCCAGATAAAACTTGATCAAGGGAGACATCTCCGGTGGTTGCCAATCAACCTTCTTGGGTTCTTCAGGCCAGGTAAAAGGAAGATGCACAACCTCGCCAGGGTTTTTTGCCTTCTCTAAAAAGGAGAGAACTTTTAGCAAAACCTCTCTTTGCCCCTCTCTGTCTCCAACCTGGCCAATCGGCCTTCCATATGGATACTCAATGGCTGCCGATCTGGGAATACCCACAGCCCGGTGAAATTCATAGGTCGGGGTAATGACGACCGTACAAAAACCAGCCTCCTCCAAATACCGGGCAGCCAGTCCCACGGACTGGCAACAGAAGGGTCAAGCCGGGGTGAGAAGAACAGCCTCGACTCCTTCGGCCTTCATCTTTTTTGAGATGGGTTCGATTGCCTCTTTCAAAAAATCGGTGCTCTGCCATTGAAAGCCATAAAAAGAATAAGTGTTAGGGGCCAATCGGCCAATGATTCCTTCTGCCTCAAATTCGGCCATTCTCTTTAAAGGAAGGATCACATTAATGTCCTGTTTGATATAGCTTGTATTGATATGAAGATGATTGACATCGATCTCTTTTTCGGTAGTCTGCCTCGGTATAGCCCGGAAGGACCGATCACCCCAGATGGCATCTCTCTTTTCCCTTTCCATATCGAAAGGGGAATCCGATTTAAGACTGATCCCTGCGCTGGTCACAATGGAAAAAGTCGTCTGGCTGAGGGGTTTCGGCAGGAGTTTCCACGGGATAGATCCTTTGAAGTCTTCATCCGGGATGAAGGTCCGGATCCAGGCCTTTAACCCTGGCGGCAAAAACCGAAATCCATCAACCATCTTCTTGTCCTGTTCCATAGAACCTCCCCTCTTTGCAGAGCGCCTGCCTACCGGCGGACAGGCAAAGCGCATGGCGCATAGCATTAGGGAAAAAATCCGGAGCACGAAATCCGAAATTCGAAACAAATTCGAATAACCAAAATCCAGAATTCAAAGCGGGTCATGTTTCAAGAATTGGGTCATTTCGATTTTGAGTTTGTTTCTGATTTCGATATTCGGATTTCGAATTTATCGGTAGAGTTTTTTGAGGAGCCAGGCCATATTCTTTCCTAAATTTTCCATGGTCTTCAGTCCCTCCTCATCCTTCAGCACCTCCCCCGGCAGACGCCCGATACCCAGGTTCCAGTAGGATGATCCAGGGATGATCATCTCCTGGATGCCGAAAAAGAAATTGAGATCACTATAAACAATGGTCGCTCCTGCTCTCCTCACCGCAACAACCGCCGCGCCTACTTTCCGTCTGAGCAACGTTCCATTGGCTTTCGAAACATAACCGACCCGGTCGATCAGGGCCTTCATCTCAGCCGTCACATTGCTGAAATAGACCGGGGAGGCAAGAATGATTCCTTCGGCTTGCTCCATCTTGGCCACATAATCATTGAGACCATCGTCAGGAAGGACACATCTCTTATCCTTATTCTCTACGCATTTGAGGCAGGCTGTACACCCCCTTAAAGGTTTGCCCCCGAAATGGATGTATTCGGTCTCCATCCCTTCCTTCTTTAGCTCTTCAAAAACTCTCTGGACAAGCAGGTAAGTATTCCCCTCCTTTTTGGGACTTCCATTGAAGGCAACGACTCTCATTCGAAGAACTCCTTTCCGATCCTTTGATGCTCTTGGCATGATCCCCAAGGGTCTTTGCTTTTTTTAAGATACCAAAGTTTGGGTGGATAATCAATGGCTGGATTCAAAATGGACCCAAAAATGTTTTGAGACCTTGACGCAAATGCAATAATCATGTAAGATAGGATGGACTTGTAAAGTGATCCAGTCATCAGACCAATTTTAAAATTTAACTGGCGAGCTTTTTCCGAAAATGGATATCGATTTAAGAGTCACTGAGGCCCTGACTGAAGATGTCGGGAAGGGTTTGGCGCGTATCGATCCGGAGGATATGAAGGCCTTAAGCGCTGTCCTCGGTGATCTGGTTGAGATCACCGGGGAAAAGAAGACGGTGGCCAGAATTACCGGAACCCTCCAGGAATCTTACGGGAAAAAGGTGATCCAGATTGACGGAATCACCCGTGCCAATGCCAAGGTAAATTTAGGAGAAAAGGTAAGGCTCAGAAAAATCCCTCGTCAGACAGCCACGACGGTTCTGGTCAGTCCTCTCGATTTTTCTAATGTCCTGCCCGAAGAGAGGGAACTCGACCAGTATGCAAAACTCCTTCAGGGATTGCCGGTGACAGTGGGGGATAAAATCAATATTCCCTTCTTAGCGGGAAAAGAACGTCTTTTTCAAGTGGAGGCTACCGCTCCCACGGGCGGGGTCATCATTAACCAGAAGACCCAATTTCTTCTAAAAAAGCCCGATTTTTCTATGGAAGCCCCTTCCCATGTTTCTTATGAGGATGTGGGCGGACTCGAAAAGGAGTTAAGACTTGTCCGGGAGATGGTCGAGCTTCCCCTCCGTTACGCAGAGGCTTTCGAGAGACTGGGGATTGAAGCCCCAAAGGGAGTGCTTCTCTATGGTCCCCCTGGAACCGGAAAGACCCTGATCGCCCGGGCCATCGCCAGCGAGACCAAACTTCATTTCATCCGAGTGAATGGACCGGAAATTATTCACAAGTTCTACGGTGAAAGCGAAGCCAGGCTGCGGGAAATCTTTGAAGACGCGTCTCTCAAAGCGCCCAGCATCATCTTTATCGACGAGATCGACGCCATCGCTCCAAAGCGCGCCGAGGTCTTGGGAGATGTTGAAAAAAGGGTGGTTGCGCAGCTTCTCGCACTGATGGATGGCATGGTCTCCCGTGGAAATGTGATCGTCATCGGTGCCACGAATATCCCGGAAATGATCGACTCTGCCCTCAGAAGACCCGGCCGTTTCGACCGGGAGATCGTGATTCCCGTCCCAAACGTTGAAGGGCGCCGTGCCATTCTCAGGATTCATAGTCGCCGGATGCCTCTGGCCCCTGACGTCAATCTGGACCGTCTGGCCCAGATCACTCATGCCTTTGTCGGCGCTGACCTGGAATCCTTATGCAAAGAAGCAGGCATGGTCGCTCTAAGGCGATACCTTTCTCTTGAAGGCGAAAATCATCTCGATGCGATTCTCTCCACTTCCGAACAGTTGCAGATCACGATGGAAGACTTTCTGGCGGCTCTCCGGGAGATTGAGCCTACCGCCACGCGGGAGTTCTATACCGAACGATCGACGGTCAAATGGCATCACATCGGCGGATTGAGTCAGATCAAAGAAGTGCTTGTCTCGATTGTTGACTGGCCGACCAAATACCCGGATCTTTTTGCTGCAGGCAAAGTCCATCCTCCCAGGGGGATCCTCTTCTCCGGACCTTCAGGGACAGGAAAGACACTCATGGCAAAAGCCCTGGCTGGCGAAACCGGCTTGAACTTCATTTCCATCAGTGGCCCCACCCTTTTTTCGAAGTGGCTGGGAGAATCGGAAAAGGCGCTCCACCAGATCTTCAAGAAAGCAAAACAATCGGCGCCCTGTATCCTCTTTTTCGACGAAATTGATGGCTTGATATCCACCCGTGGCTTTGTCAGCGAGGGAGGGACCACGGAGCGCATGGCCAGTCAGTTTTTTAACGAGCTCGACAATTTAAGCGACCTCTCTCAGGTCATCGTCCTTGGAGCGACGAATCGTGAAGACTTACTCGATCCCACGCTGATGCGAGCCGGACGGCTCGATTACGTTCTCAAATTTAGCATTCCTGATGAAAAAGATCGTTTCGCGATCTTTCAAGTCCATACCAGAGAGAAACCCTTGGGAAGGGATGTGGATTTAGCTGAGCTGGCCGGTTTAACAGAAGGGATGGTGGGTTCTCAAATCGCATCGATCTGCAGAAGTGCAACCATGAAGGCCATTTCGGAGTTCATTCATGCTCCCGGGATAAGGCCATGCTCGGAGCTTATCATCCGTGCGAACCATTTCAAAGACGCGATTAAAAGCATCAAGAAAGAGGAGGAGCCCTGTTGATGCTGAAAGCGGTAAGAAAGAAGAGAGCCTATGAGGATATTGTCATCCAAATCCGTCATCTCATCGAGAAGGGAAGATTGAAGCGAGGAGATCAGCTTCCGACAGAGAGAGAATTATCCGAAACCTTCAAGGTCTCCCGAGCCACCGTTCGAGAGGCGATTTTTTCTCTTGAAACGATGAAGCTTGTTCAGAGACGCCAGGGCAATGGGACGTATGTGATCGCCTCGAGCGAAGAAGCTCTTGTCTATCCTCTGGCCACGTCCCTTTTTCATGAAAAGGATGATATCATTCATATCTTCTCTCTCCGCAAAATCATCGAGCCGGAAGTGGCCCAGGTGGCCTCAGAAAACCGGACTCCTGAAGAAATTGAAAAGTTGGAGGAAATCTTAAGAAGACAGGAAAAAGAGGTGGCCAATGGCCTGAGCCCTGTCGAGACCGATGCCGATTTTCATCACTTTTTGGCCCGGATGGCAAAAAACGGTGTCTTGGAACGTCTTCTCCTTGCCCTGATTGACCTTCTTGGGAAGACTCGAGAGAAGTACCTTCAAACCGAGGAAAGAAAACAGAAATCCCTTCAAGGCCATCACAGGGTCCTCGCTGCCATCAAGAGCGGCAACGGTCCTGCTGCCCGACAGGCCATGCGCCGTCATTTGGAGGATGTGGAGGATATCCTGTTTAAAAAAAGAAAGGAGGTGGGAAAAGGCTTAAGTTCTCAAGCGAAGCATTCATTTTAGGATCGGGTTTAAGATTCACGGATCAGCTTGGCTGATCAATATACTTGGAAGGAGGTAGGTGTCTATGGGTAAAGTAACCGAAATAACTGTTTGGACACGGGGTGTGGTCATGGATAAAGAGGCCCGTGACGTCGCCAATGCCTTTGCACAGGCTGCAAAGATGGAGGGCAAGTTCGTCCAGGCCTTTGATAATTACGAAGACCTTCCCGATCGTGTGCTCGTGACGACCCGGAAATACGCGAGAATCAGTGATGAAGAGATCGAAATGAAATATCTCTATACGAACGCCCATCCGGATGTGGTGGTCGTCGTTGAGCCCACCATTGTCAAGGGGATCAATGTGCTCAAAGGGATGCCGGAGGGAGGCCTTTTGCTCATTAATACGAACCGGCCGATCGAATATATGCTTAAATTTATTCCGAATGTGGATATCCTGGGCGCCATTGCTACCGTGGATGCCGACGGGATTTCCGGGGTAAAGACGGTTGACTTCTCCGGAACAGAAGGAGGGGTTGATACTGCAGGGATCGGAGCAGGCATTGCCGCCCCCATCCTGGGAGCGATGGCGAGGGTAACCGGTTTGGCCAAGAAAGAGACCTTGGCAAAGATCGTAAGTGACGCTGCAACTCTGGAGCGGGGCTATAACGAAGTAACGTTCGAAAAGTTTCGCAAACAACGGTCTCAGTATTTTTGGGGGGGGTGAAACAGAGTTGGAAAGCGGAATGTGGAATGCAGAATAAATAAAATGAAAGGAGAAGGTTATGCCTATTAAAGTTCCAAAAGACAGAGAAGTACCCTTTGGGGCGATCACACCTGCACCAGTCAAACAACAGGAGCTCTTCATCACGTCAAACTGGCGGATTGTTCGTCCGGTGATTGACCATGAAAAGTGCACTCGCTGTTTCACTTGTTATATCGCCTGTCCCGATTCCTGCTGGTCTTTCAATGAAAAGGAAGAAAAGATGGAATGGAACTGGAAGTTTTGCAAAGGCTGTCAGATTTGTATCCACGAATGCCCTGCGGACGCCCTGAGCGCTGTCCCAGAGCTTGACTTTGAGGATGGGGTTGTTCGTCTCGAAAAACCTTTCTAATGAAGGAGGAAAAATTATGGCTCAAGAAAAGATGCTCAGCGGCTGCGCTGCAGCAGCTCAGGGAGCAAAATTTGCAGAAGTAGAGGTCATCTGTTCATTTCCCATCCGTCCCTATACGGCGATCATGATGGAACTTGCCAGAATGGTGGCCAATGGCGAACTGGATGCAGAATTTGTTCATGGTGAAGGTGAACATGCGCAGGTCTCCGTGGCGCTTGGGGCTTCGGCAGCCGGCGCCCGCGCCTATACTGGGAGTTCCGGGGTGGGTGTCACCTATGCATTTGAAGTCTATAGCCCGGCAGCCGGTGGCCGTTATCCTCTCCAGATGGCCATAGCAGATCGGACCCTCGATCCGCCAGGTGATTTCGGTTCAGAACATACCGATGCCATGTCTGCCAGGGATCAGGGATGGTTAATGGGCTGGGCTGCAACCCCCCAGGAGGTATTTGATAATACCTTGATCAATTACCGCGTGGGAGAAGACCCTAAGGTCATGTTGCCCCAGTTTGTCTGTCAGGATGGTTATTTCCTTTCCCATATTCCGGATAAAGTCATTTTGCCCGAGCTGTCCCAGGTTAGGGAATTCTTACCTCCCTATAAGGCGCCCCATCCTTTAAGCCCGGCTTGCCCGGTCTCCCATGGCCCCCAGATCCGGCCCGACCAGGGTGCACCGATGGATGCGCAGAGAGCAATGACCTTTTTGGACCTTCCAAAAGTAATCGAAACGGCGACGGATGACTTCAACCGAATTTTCGGTCGAAATTACGACCCTTTTTTGGAAAGATATAAAATGGAAGATGCCGAAATCGCATTCTTCATTCAAGGGGCTCATGCCAATACCTGCAAGTCAGCAATCAATCACCTACGAAGCCAGGGAGTAAAGGCTGGAATGGTAAGACCGAGATGGATTCGGCCTTGGCCCACGGAGCAGATTGTGGAGGCTCTCTCTCATGTGAAAGTAGTGGGTTGCGTGGAGAGCAGCACTTCTTACGGTGGCGCAACGAGAGGTGGAAATCTGATCCATGAAGTCAGGACCTCTCTCTACGATTTGGATAAAAGACCACTGGTTACCTCTTTTATGGCCGGTCTGGGTGGAGATGTCATCATGCTCGATGATTTCTACTACATGGCTAAAATCCTGACTCAGATGGCCAAAGATAAGAAAACCCAGCAGCTTGTTTACTGGGTCGGTTTTGAAGAAGAAAGATAGATCCCTTTCGATAAATTAAGGAGGTGTTCAATGATGCAAGCATTTGATTATAAAAAACAGAATTTGGAACCCATCAAGTCTCTCCGTGGTGCACCGAGAGAGGAGATGTATCTGCCAGGACACCGGACCTGTTCCGGTTGCGGCCCAGCCCTGAACTACCGTCTGGTTGCAAAGGCCGCGGGTAAAGATACAATTTTTATTGGACCTACGGGTTGCATGTATGTGGCGAATTCGAGTTATCTCTGCACCCCTTACGCGGTGTCCTGGATCCATGCCCAGATCACCAATGGCGGAGCCGTGGCTTCCGGGATTGAGGCCGCCTATAAAACGTTGGCACGTAAGGGTAAATATGATGGACCCTTTCCAAACGTCATCTGTATGGCAGGTGATGGCGGATCTGTCGATATCGGTCTACAGGCGATGTCCGGATTGATGTATCGCGGCCATGACGCTCTCTTCATCTGCTATGATAACGAATCGTATGCCAATACGGGGATTCAGACCTCACCCACTAGCCCGTATGGCGCAAATACGACCTTTACCCCTCCGGGCAAGATGATTCCCGAAGGGAAAACTCTTTTCCCCAAGGATCCTCCCCAGCTCGTGATCGGAGGCCACCCAGCCGTCAAGTATGTCGCGACCACCTGTGTCTCTTACCCCCTTGATCTCATGAACAAGGTGCGGAAGGCCCTGAATTATGACGGGCCTACTTTCCTCCATATGCTGGCGCCTTGTCCCAAGGGCTGGAAGTTTGATGAAAAATTGACATTGGAGATGGGCCGTCTGGCGGTTGAAACAGGGATGTGGACCCTTTATGAATGGGAGAACGGTCAATACAAATATTCCCGTCTCCCCAAGAAGTATTTGCCTGTCGGCGAATATATGAAATATCAGGGCCGTTTTTCCCACCTGAAACAAGAACATATTGCCAAGATGCAGGCCTTTGTGGATGCAAAGGTGCAAAGAATTAAAGCCATTGCCGTCGAGGCTCCTGTTCCAACACGCAAACGGAAGTCATAGACTCTAACGAGAAAGATGTCTCTGGATTTGGTGTATATTCGAAAATACCCCGCTGGGTCTCCAGCGGGGTATTTTTTTTCGAAGAGAGGATTCAGCCGAACAGATCCGGTCCCTCTTTTCGCAAGTCCTCCAAGACTGCCTTGCCCGGGTTGAGAAAGAGAAGAGGTAAATCCTCATGAACAGACAATAATAGAAAGGGGGCATCCCCTGATGAAGAGATGTCCCCTTTCTATTAAATTCTGGGATGGAATATTTCCATCCGTTTTTACGTAACCGTTTTTTTGGCACATGACCTCTTGATCCATTTGGAGACTGTAGGCCAGAAGAAGAGAAACAGGGCGAACAACATCAATGGCAGGGCAATCGGAGGTCTGAAGAAGATCAGGGGATTGCCATGGCCCATAATCAGGGCTTGCCTGGCGGCTGACTCGGCCATATTCCCAAGAACTAAAGCCAGCACCATCGGAGCCATGGGGTAATCGAGTTTTTTGAAAAGATACCCGACGATTCCAAAGATAATCATGTAGTAGATATCGATCATCCTGTTATTGACTGCAAAAGCGCCAATGGCACAGACGTAGATAATGATAGGCATCAAGATGCTGAATTTGATTCTCAAGATGGCTGCAAAGGCTGGAGCGAAAGCCATCACAAGGATCAAGCCTAAGAAATTGGCCACCCAGATGCTGCCGATAAACCCCCAGACGAAATCAGCGTGTTCTTTGAAAAGCATGGGCCCGGGTTGAAGGCCCATGATCATCAACCCCCCCATGATCACAGCCATGGTCGGTGAACCCGGAATACCCAGGGTGATCATAGGAAGTGTGGCAGAGGTGCCAGCCCCATGGCCAGCCGCCTCTGGTGCAATAACACCCGAGGAAGCGCCTTTCCCAAATTGACCTTTATCGGATGCAGAACTCTTGGCAAAACCATAGGCCATAAAGGAGGCAGGGGTTGCCCCTCCGGGCTGAATGCCCAGCCAGCATCCGATCAGGGAACTCATGATGAGTACCCTTCGGAATTGGAACAACTCCTTCAGACCTTCAATAATGTCCTTAAAAGTCACCTTGGCCTTAACCCCCTCCATCTTGAGCCCTTCTTCCACCGTAAGAAAAATTTCTCCAAGACCAAAGAGTCCGATGACAGCGACAATGAAGTGAAACCCTCCCATCAGCGGCACTGTGCCAAAGGTCATGCGGAGTTTTCCACTCACGATGTCCATCCCCACAGCCGCCAGAATAAATCCGAGGAAGATAGCGACCAGGGACTTTAAGGCGGACTTTCCACCCAATCGGGTCATGGCGCTGAACGTGAGGACCATCACCGCAGCGGTTTCAGGAGGCCCAAACTTTAAGGCGAACTCCGCAATGATCGGAGCAAAAAAGGTAAGCAAAATGACGCCCATAATCGCTCCAACCCCATGCGATAAGAAGGACAAGACGAGGGCCTTTCCTGCCCGTCCGCCTTTGGCCATAGGGTACCCGTCAAAGGTTACGGCCACGGCCCAGGGCTCTCCAGGAATATTAAAAAGGATGGAGCAGATGCCCCCGCCATAAAGCGCCCCCCAATAGATACAGGCCAGCAAAATCACAGCCGACGTGGGATTCATGGCAAAGGTTATGGGGATAAGGATGGCAACTCCATTTGCTCCACCCAGACCCGGCAGCACCCCCACGATGATTCCTAAAATGATCCCGACCGCAGCAATCAAAAGATTATAGGGTTGCACGGCAACGCTCAAACCCATCATCCAATTAGAAAAAATATCCAATGTTGTTCCTCCTTCCGGTTTCGCAGATGGAACCCCACAGGGAAGCCCCGGTACTTGGCCTTACCTGCGCGGGGCGACATCCCGGCTATATCGAAGTTCTGTCGCGATTAAAAGGGTATAAGGGCCATAATACTTTTTCCCCACACTCCTTCAGGCAGGGGGATTAAAAATATTCTGTCAAACAAGACATAGACGACCAGAGGGACCAAAACGCTCAAGAGAATCACTTTGCCCCAGGGGATCCTCCCCACAACCCCCATATAGAACGCAAGATAGAGGACCGTGGCCAAATGCAGCCCGAGCAGTTCTGTCAAGAGGACCACCCCGATGGCAGGAAGCAATACCCAGAGAATCTGAGCAGTGCCTCCTTTCGGGATTAAGGGTTTTCCAGCTCCATCTTTCTTGTAAATTTTAATGGCCCTCAGCACAATAAAGAAGGTGCATATGACGATCCCTAAACCCATATAGAACGGAAAAAATCCTGATTCGGGACCACTTATTCCCCATCCAAAACCCAGCCTCACGGCATCTCCGAGCACCAGAAGCCCAATCACCATTAAACCTAACGCCACGACAATGTCGGCCTTTCGCATCTTTCCTCCTCGTTCAGAAAATAACTCTGATTAATCCCTCTCCACCGGGAGACTGTGTTGTATGTCCGTTCATGGTTCGACAGGCTCACCACGAACGGGCCTCTTACGCACATGGGGGGCGGAGGGGATTCTTATTACTTGATCAATCCTCCCTTGGTCATGAGGTCTTTGTGAATGACTTCCTGTTCTCCCACCCATTTCGCATAATCAGGGCCTGAAAGGAACGCCCCCTTAAGACCCATATCGGAGATGTATTTTTTCCACTCCGGCGTTTCCGTCGCCTTCTTCAAACAATCCACATAGAAATCCTGCTGTTCCTTTGTGATGCCAGGGGGAGCAAAAATACCCCGAAGCATCATATAGCTCATATCGGCCCCTGTCGCCTCCTTCATGGTTGGAATCTTATCCCAATCAGGAAGGGCAATTCGTTCGTCGTCAATGACCGCTAAGGGTTTCAAGCGCCCTGCCTTCCAGTGGCTGACAGCTTCTGCAGGATTGTTGACACTTGAGTTGGTATGCTTCCCAACAAGCTCCACTGCCACGTCCCCACCTCCCTTAAAGGGAACGTAGGTGAACTTCACGCCAAAGGCCTGTTCTATCATGATCGTGATGATCTGGTCTTCCTGGGCTGTCCCTGTGCCGCCCATAATGAATTTCCCAGGCTCTTTTTTGACGGCATCGAGGTATTCTTTAGCCGTCTTATAGGGAGCCTCCGCATTGACCCAGAGGACAAAATAGTCAAGAGCAAGACGGGCAAGCGGTGTGAGATCCTTCCAACTGAAGGGAACACCCGTCGCCAGAGGAGTTGTAAAGAGATTGGACAGGGTAATGATCACCGTATTGGGGTCAGCTTTTTTCCCCTTGACATACATGAAACCTTCCGCACCTGCCCCCCCCGACTTATTGATCACGATCCAGGGTGTTGGACAAAGCTTATACTTCGAGATGAGCGGAGAGATGAATCGTGCCATCTGGTCCGCACCTCCACCCGATCCCGCGGGGACAACAAACTCCACGGGCCTATTGGGTTGCCAGGCATCAGCGATTCCAACGGTTAAGAAACAGAACAGAAAACAATAAAAGATAACCCCTATCCTACTAAGACACGAAAATCTTTTTCCCATGATCCTACCTCCTTTATCCTTGAATTAGGTTTATTCCAAAAAAACGGGTTAACGAACTGTTTTCCCGACCATCACCTCCTTCTGGTGGTCTTGGGTTTCTTTGCAAAAAATACGTTTCGGCCATTCAAATATCATTAATTTTTTGCCGACTGTCAAGATTTTTTTTGAACAGTGGAAATCCCTCGTTTATGGGAGATATGTATCCAAAGGACCAGGGAGGTCTCTCCGAAGAAAACTTGAAGCGGCACATTTGGGCGATGAGCCACGGAGCAGATACCCCCAAAACGGTTTATTCAACACTATCGGCCGATTACCCTCCTTATAATAATCCGCCTTTTCAAGGTTTCGGAGGGAAGACCTCCTGGTCCGGTCCGGAGATTAATGGGTTACCAATAAAGTTCTCTCATTTCAACAGCATATAGGTTAATACGATGAGTGTAAAGAAGATAAAAGCTTTTCTAAGACGGAATGGATGCGTCTTAAAGGAGGCATAGGCTCCAACCCTTGAAAAAAAGATGGAGCCGATGGCAAGGGCTGCTCCATGCCAGAGGTCAACATAGCCCAAAGTCCAACGGGGAAGGCCTGGATGGCTTAATCCACTGACAGTATAGCCTACCAACGAAAAAAAGGCCGTGATCACGATCGTTGCACTCGATGTTCCGATAGCCAATTTCAACGGATAATTTAAGAGGTTATACATCATTGGAATGATGACAAGCCCCCCTCCCACACCGCCTAAGGCCGAGACAATACCTGTGGCAAATCCAATCCCTGCTAAACTGATCGCCCTCGGCTGAGAGGTGATTTCCAGTTTCTTTTGAGCCTGTATTTGACTTTCGGTAAGCATCCGGATCACTGCAATAACCACAATCATTGCAAAGACGACCTGAAGGTGTTTTCCTCTCAAGGCTGCCGCAAATCGCGCTGTCCCTAAAGCGGTCAGGGCGCTCGAAAATCCAATGATCAATACGGCACGCCAATTGACGGTCCGCTGACGATTGTGTTGATACGCACTCATGATGGATGCAAAGATGATGACAAAGAGGCTGGTTCCAATGGCCAGATGGGTCAGGATCGATGGAGACAGCCCAGAATACTCATAACTGAATACGAGCAGGGGGACCATGAGGATCCCTCCCCCGACACCGAAGAACCCTGCAAAAAAACCCACAACACTCCCGGCCAAAACAAAGAATAAAAAACTCGTGACCGTAAACCCAAGCACTCCTTCAACTCCTCCTCAGTCCACCTTTTCTGCCCAGGCAGGCTTCTCATACTCTTTCTTCCAATGACATACTCCATCTTACCATGATTATTAGAATCATAACAATAGCTTGGATGGATTTTCCCGTTTTGCCCTCAGAAAGGATTCTTTTTTCCTCCCCCTATTCCCATTGACACCTTGTTTCTAATCTAATACACTTCAATTGAAACCGAAACCAAGGCTAACGGTTCGAGGATCCAAATCAAAACATTTATGAAAAAAATAGTTCTTTTTTTTATAATTCTCTGGGTTCTGTTTATCTCCTCCAACGCCTTATCCCAGAACGATTCTTGGAAAAAA
>DATIGG010000123.1:0-9888 GCA_035454825.1 Thermodesulfobacteriota bacterium
AGGCTTATCACTGAGGCGATGACAGCCATTGAAGCCGGGTTCGAGCCGCTTCAAGGGGTACTACCAAAGGAATACGGGATCTTCGAGCCGAAGGTGCTCGAGGACCTGATGCGCCTCTTTAACAGCGAGCAAATCCGGCAGGCCACGGGAGATGTCTTTGGCCGTATCTACGAATATTTCCTCGCCAAGTTCTCCATCCAGAAGGCGCACGACAACGGCGAGTTTTTCACCCCGTCTTCGCTCGTGCAGACCATCGTCAACGTCATCGAGCCTGACCACGGCATCGTTCTCGATCCGGCAACCGGTTCGGCTGGCATGTTCGTCCAGTCCAGCCACTTCATCGAGCACGAGGGCGGTGACACGGCGAAGAAGGTCGTCTTCTATGGTCAGGAGAAAAACCGCGACACCATCCGCATCGCCAAGATGAACCTCGCCGTCCACGGGCTGGAGGGAAAGATCGCCGAGGCCATCACCTACTACCAGGACGAGCACACCCTCACCGGTAAGTGCGACTTCGTGATGGCCAATCCGCCCTTCAACGTCGATCTCGTCGACGCCGAGCGCATCAAGGGCGACCCGCGGCTGCCCTTCGGCCTTCCGGGCGTGAACAAAGCCAGGAAGGTCTCGAATGGCAACTACCTGTGGATCTCCTACTTCTGGAGTTACCTGAGCGAGAAGGGCCGCGCCGGCTTCGTCATGTCCTCCCAGGCATCGAGCGCCGGGCACGGCGAGAAGGAGGTGCGCCAAAAGATTATCGAGACAGGCGATGTGGATGTAATGATCTCCATCCGCTCGAACTTTTTCTATACCCGCACCGTCCCCTGCGAGCTGTGGCACTTTGACCGGGGGAAGCCCGCCGAACGTAAGGACAAGGTGCTCATGATCGATGCCCGGAACATCTACCGGAAAGTGACCCGGAAGATTTATGACTTCTCGCCCGAGCAGATGAGGAACCTCGCCGCCATTGTCTGGCTTTATCGTGGCCAGAAAGAGCGTTTCCTTGCACTCGTGAAGGACTACCTTAAGCGCGTCTGCATGGAGAGCGATGCTGTTCCAGCGACGCTCACTGCTTTTGAGGCGACGCTCGCGGACCTGCGCGGGCGCTTCGATCGTCTCGTCGATGCGGTGGCGAAGCTCGCCGAGCTGGACGCCGAGAAGAAGCAGGTGCTCGCAGATGCCGGAACCGAACTACGCGAGGCAGTCGCCCTTTATGAGGCCGACCGGGAAAAGCTCTTCGGCAGCCTGCGGACCTTCGGTCAGAAATGCGCCAGGGCGCTGCCCGACGAGAACACCGCACAGCACGCCGCGCGAAAGGCCTTCGACCCTATCGCTGAGGCGATCCGCGGTCTGATCAAGCAGGTGGATCTCCTCTACAAGCTTGCTGCTCGCACGACGGAATTAGCAATTGCTCTCCCTCTCCCTGTGGGAGAAGGTGGGGAGGAAGCGGTTTTTGAGCCGCGTATGGTTCGCCGCCTCGTCAAGCAGCTTGACGAAGAGCGCAAGGTTGCTGTGGACCAACTCAAACAGACTGCATATTTCCATCGACAGGTGGCCTGGCTGCAGGATCGCTTCCCCAAGGCCGAGTTGCAGGCCGTGCCCGGACTGGTCAAACTCGTGGATCGAAAGGAGATCGAAGCGGCCGACTGGAGCCTGACGTGTTATGTGGGCGTAGCCCCGCCGGAGGAAGACGAGGACTTCGATTTTGAGCAAACGATACGCGACATCCAGACTGAGCTGGCCGACCTCAACAAGGAGGCAACGGTGCTGGCGGCGAAGATTCAGGCGAACTTCGAGGAGCTGGGAATATGAAGAAAACAGATCGCCATAAACCTGGGGGAAAGAACATGGCCATGGTTCCCGTGGCCTTTGGTTCCTCAGAGCGGAAAATCCGTGGGCGGCAGCGTGAAGATGCCTCGTTTCCTGTTGCGCCGACTCATCAGAGCCTGCCCACCGGTTACGGAGATCTGCTCGCCAAGATCAAACAACGCATCGGGACCGAGCGCCTGCGGACGATCATGACTGCTAACTCGGCCATGGTCATGCTCTACTGGGACATCGGTCGCCTTATTCTTGATCGGCAGGAGAAGGAAGGCTGGGGTGCAAAAGTCATTGACCGGCTGTCTGCGGACCTCCGGGAGACATATCCGGATATGAAAGGGCTCTCGCCGCGCAATCTTAAGTACATGCGAGCATTTGCCGCCGCATGGACGGACCGCTCATTTGTGCAGCAGCTTGCTGCACAAACTCCGTGGTTCCATAACTGTATTTTGCTCGATCGAATTCCCGATCCCGCCACCCGGATATGGTACATCAAGGCAGCGATCGAACACGGTTGGTCTCGCAATATTCTCGAAATCCAGATTGACACGTACGCTCATGAACGCCAGGGCAAGGCGATCACAAACTTCGAGGCAACGCTGCCACCAGTGGAATCGGATATGGCCGCCCAGGTTTTCAAGGACCCCTACCTGTTCGATTTTCTCGGCACTGCGGACCCACGCCGCGAACAGGAAGTTGAACAGGCCCTCGTTGATCACATTCAGCGATTTCTGCTCGAACTTGGCGCAGGCTTTGCGTTCATTGGACGGCAGGTCCACCTCGAATTTGCGAGCCACGATTACTACCTCGATCTCCTTTTTTATCACCTGAAACTCCGATGTTACGTCGTGGTGGAACTCAAGGCCGTCCCCTTCGATCCCGGTTTTGTCGGGACCATGAACATGTATCTTTCGGCAGTGGACGACCTGCTGCGGCATACCGACGACAAGCCGTCGATCGGGCTTCTCCTGTGTCGTTCGAAAAACAAACTGGTGGTGGAGTACGCCCTGCGCAATTTCAAGAAACCGATCGGTGTTGCCGAGTGGGAAACCAAGATCGTCAAGAAACTTCCGCCCGAACTTAAAGGCAGCCTGCCTACCGTGGAGGAGATCGAGGCCGAACTGACGCGGGTAGGACGGCAGGAATAAACAGATCGGCCCAGGTGGCTGTCAAGATTCGGGGAACTTTCAGGAGTTTAGATGATCCTGGCAAAATTGGTCACACTTGCTCCTCTTCAAGGAGAACATCAGGAAGGCAGATCGGGAGCGGTTGAAGCAGGCGAGCAAGGCACTGCTTGTGTCTCTGCGAGAGTTGCTCCGGCCCATGCTCGACTGGACGCAGAACACTGCCACCCAAGCCGAGGTCAAAGTGTTCATCCTCGACAATCTCTGGGAGGCACTGCCTCGGCCCCCTTTCAGCGAGGAGGAAACCGAAGAAGTCGCAAATCGGGTTTATGAATACGTGTGGCAGCGGAGCGCGAGCGGCCATGATTCACTGGCAGCGTAGATAAATTGGGGACGGGTTTATATTATCTGGGTTTATTCTCTTTCAAGTTCTAAAATAATGGGGACAATCTGGGCGGACGATTTCCCATGCATCATCGAAGATTCTAATAAGGCCCGCAGGGAGTTCTTTCCCACTGCAGCTCTCCAGATTATTTTTGAATTGATCTAAGCTTGTGGCGGCGATGATATAGCCGTCCCCATGTACCCCCCTAAGAAAGGAATGATGCTTCATCCATCTCAAGGCGCAATCTGCCATCGTCGATCCTTCTGCCTCACACGTGCGGCGAATCAGGTCCACGGCCCCAAAGTGAGTCGCTTTCCAATACCGATCCAGATAGACTCGGTTTAGAGCAAATCGGCCCTCCGATGGTTTATTGAGGACATTGAGGTACTTTCCTGTCAAAAAACCTCCAGCCAGTGGATTATATGCATAGAATTTGATCCCAACAGTGCGGAGGGCCGGAAATAATTCACGCTCGACATCGCGAGTGATAGCGTTATACATCCCCTGGTAAACCCCCGGGGCTCTCCATCCTTTCTGATTGCAAATGTGCCAGATATCGACTACCTGCCATGCAGCATAGTTGCTTAGTCCAAATTCTCTAAGCTTCCCCTGTTTAAAAAGTCTCTCACAGGCCTCAAGTGTCTTTGTAATCGGCGTTTTCAGGTCAGGAGCATGAAGGTAAAGGAGGTCGACATAATCGGTTCTTAATCTCCGAAGGGAGATTTCCAGCTGTTTGATCACCTGCTCAGGTCTGAGCCCTTCCTCATTTTGAGGAGTGACCTTTGTTGCCAGATAAATTTTTTCCCGCAGGGAGGGGGCCAGTATTCTTCCCAGGATTTCCTCTGTTCGTCCTTCACAATACCGATGTGCCGTGTCCAGTTCTCTGTAGCCTTGATCAACGAAAATTCGGACCATCTGGTCTGCGGTTTTTTCATCAACCTGTCCACCGAAGTTCATCGTTCCAAGGATGACATGAGGGGAAAGGTTCTCACTCATAGAATCACCAAGCTCCTAACAAAATGGAATAATTCAGCGGAATGTCGAGATGTTCACTTATTCAAAAACGGGGCTCCATTCCCTGACTTTTGACTAAATTTAACTCAGCAGCGGGCTTTTCTCTGGAGGCGTTCCCATTGTTCGTCAACTGCCTTCTGGATACTTTCGACTTCCTGATCTTTGAGATGGCTGAAACGGCCCTGTAGCCTCAAGTATTGTTGCATGGGAACGCGGTCCTTCACGAAGTCTTCTTGAATCGTATACTTTCCATCCTCAATCTCATAGAGGGGAAAGATCCTGGTCCGGACGGCTAGCCTTGACAGTTTGACAGTAAGCTCAGATGGAATTTTCCACCCCGGAGGGCAGGGGGAAAGAAGGTGGATGAACCGGGTTCCCTTGATCCGTTTGGCCTTCTCCATCTTTCGGATGAAGTCTTCCGGATAAGAGATCGTGGCTGTTGCGGCATAGGGGATGTGATGATCGGCCATGATGGCCATGATGTCTTTTTTCTGGTCCTCCTTGGGGTGATGAGTGGGGGTGGTCGTTGTCCATGCATAACAGGGGGTGGCAGAACTTCGCTGGGTGCCGGTGTTCATGTAGGCTTCATTGTCATTGCAGATATAAATAAAGTCCTCGTTTCTTTCGGCGGCGCCGGAGAGGGCCTGGATTCCTATATCGAAGGTTCCTCCGTCTCCAGCCCAAACGGCGACGACTGTGTCGTGATACCCCCGGATATCTAAAGCAGCCCGAACGCCCGATGCCGTTGCACCGCCTGTGACAAAGCCGGCATGGATGACGGGGATGTGAATGCTCGAATAGGGCCACGGGCCTGGGATGATCGACCAGCAGGAGGCCGGAAAGACCATGACCGTTTTTGCTCCGAGGGCTTTCAGGGTGAGCCGCATGGCAACGGCTGCCCCGCAACCTGCGCAGGCCAGATGGCCATGGCCCAAATTCTCACTGGTAGGGATGTTTATCTTTTTCATCGATTCTCCTCAAAATGGCAGCCCGCCCCATTAAAATTTGGAATAATGGAATATTGGAAAGATGGAATGAGGTTCTTTTTCCCAGCGTTCCAACATTCCAGTATTCCAGCTTTCCATCCTTATCTCTTGAGCCCCAGCCAGAGGATATCTCCCTCGGGTTGAGGATGTTCGATTGTATGGTGAATCGCCTCCTCGATGAGATCAGGGGTGATATCCCTTCCTCCCAAACCCGAAACGAAACCAAAGACGGGTGGCCTTGCCTCGTGGTGATAGAGCGAAGCCTTCAGCTCTTGGGCAATGATGCCTCCCATGCCCGATGAGAGATCTCGTTCAAGGACCGCTATTCTTTTCGCCCCTCGAATCGCCTGATAGAACTCCTCGGATGGGAGAGGCCGAAGCATCTTGATCTTCAAGCCGCCCACACTCTTTCCCTTCTCAACCATTTTCTGGATGACAGCTCTTGATGTACTGGTAATGGCACCCGCTGTGACCAGAAGGACCTCTGCTTCTTTTTTCCCATACCTTTCGATCAGGCCATAGCTCCGACCAAAACGGGCCTTGAATTGTTCTTCTGCATGCTTTGCGATTTCAGGGACCTGTTCCATGGCCTTCTGAATTTTGTATCGGAATTCGAAATAATGGTCAGGCGTTGCAATGCTTGAGAAACTGACAGGTTTCTCAGGATCAACCGGATGGGGCGGGGAATAGTTTGGTAAAAACCCATGGGCCTTTTCTTCAGAGGGAATGTCCACCGGTTCAGAGGTGTGAGAGAGAAAGAAGGCATCAAGGACAACCATGACCGGAAGTTGGACCGACTCCGCAATTCGGTAAGCCTGCAGAATCGTATCGAGGACCTCCTGGTTCTTTTCGCAATAGAGTTGAATCCACCCCGTGTCACGCTGAGAAAGGGAGTCACTCTGGTCGTTCCAGATATTCCATGGCGGTGCAAGGGCACGGTTGACATTGACCAGCACAATCGGGAGTCTGGCTCCCGAGGCCCAGTGGAGCATCTCGTGCATGTAAGCCAGGCCATGGGAGGAGGTGGCTGTGAAGGTCCTGACCCCTCCGGTAGAAGCACCGATGCAGGCAGCCATGGCGGAGTGTTCGGACTCCACCTTTAAGAAGCGCGCATTCACCCGGCCTGTTGCACAGAGCTCGGAGAGCTCTTCCACAATCGTGGTCTGGGGTGTGATGGGATAGGCTGCAATGAGCTCGACATGACTCAGCATGACTCCATAGGCGACGGCTTGATTTCCTGTGATGATTCTTTTCATCTCTCCTCCTCCTTCAAGGAGATCGCCCTTCGGGGACATTCCACGTAACAGATCCCGCACCCCTTGCAGAAATCGTAATCGACCTGATGGGATAGCGACTGGATTCCTTTTAGGATCGAGGCGTCGGGACAGAACGTATAACAGGTATCACATTCGTTGCAGGTGCCGCAGTTGAAACAGCGTTCTGCCTCTTCCAAAGCGGTCCTTTCGGTGAGGGGGGAGGCGACTTCGAAAAATCCTTTAGTCCGTTCCGGAAGGAGATACTTCGCCTCTTCCACTCTCTTTGCCTTCTCGAAATAGTCGAGATTCAATTCCTCAAAGGTGACGACATGAGAGCTTCGGATTCGTTCACCCGGATGAAAGTATGGGAAGATTGAAACAGAAGGCCCGTACCCGACCAGCAGCGATTGGATCACCTTTTCAGGATCCTCCTTCTTTAAATAAGAATCGATCGCGATGGCTGACCTTTTGCCTGATCCAATGGCATGGGCTACAGTTCGCTCCCTTGATGCAAAGTCCCCTCCGGCAAAGATACCGTTGACAGATGTCCCTCCGCCGGTGTGGGTGAGAACGATCCCCTCTCTCTTTCTGATTCCTCGTGACAGAAACGAGACATCGACCTCTTCTCCAGCAGCGACGATCACCTGTTCGGCTTCAATTAAAAATTGAGAGTCAGAAACTGCCACGGGTCGCCTTCTTCCTGTTTCATCTTTTTCAGCCAGTTTCATCCGGAGACATTCGAGTCTTTTGATTCCTTTTTGTTCCAGAATCCGAATAGGACTGACCAAAAATCTGAATTCAACCCCTTCTTCGAGAGCCTCAATCACTTCCTCCTCAAAGGCAGGCATCTCTTCCCTTGAACGACGATAGAGGATGATCGGATTCTTGCCGAGCCGGACCAGAGACCGTGCCACATCGATGGCCGTATTCCCTCCACCGATGATGGCTATTCTGCGGCCAACCTCCACCTCTTTCCCGAGATTGATGGCCTTGAGGAAGTCGAGGCCGCTTGAAACGTTTCGACCCTTTTCACCGGGAACGCGGAGTTGCCTGCTTCTATGTGCCCCTGCCGCAACGAAGATGGCGCTATAATCCTTTAAATCTTCCATTTCCATCTCTTGACCGATTGGCATCCCGGTCTTCACCTTGGCCCCGAGTGTTTCAATGGTCGAAAGTTCCCTGTCGAGGACTTCTCTGGGCAATCGATAAGAGGGGATCCCGGTGCGGAGAACTCCTCCTGCAGAGGGAAGGGCTTCGAAGACAGTGACATTGTAATGGAGCCTCGCCAGGTGGTAGGCACAACTCATTCCAGCAGGTCCGGCCCCGATAATAGCGATTTTCTCTTTTCTCTTCCTTGACTTTCTTTCTTTTTCCAGGAGATTGATCTTCTGACTGGGGAGGTGGGAGGCAAATTCAGCAACAAAGCGCTCGAGGGCACGGATGGCAAGGGGATCATCGAAAGAGCCGCGGTTACATTTCTGTTCACAGGGGTGGAAGCAAACCCTCCCACAGATCCCCGGGAAGGGGTTCTCCTCGCGGATCAGGTTCCAGGCCCCTTCGAAATCGCCTTGTACGATTTTCAGGATAAAAGAGACAATATCATTTCCTGCCGGGCAGGCCGCATTACAAGGAGGAGTCTTATCCTCGTAAAAGGGCCTCTGGGTCCTCCAGGAGCCTGTTTTGTTCCATGCCATATCTCCCTGAGAAACAGCGATAGAGGGCATTTCCGATTCGCGATTGAAGGGTATTTGCTTTCCCATTCCAGAAGTCCCCCGAGTTAATAAATTCTTATCAATTGAGCTCTTTGAAAATACAACCCGGTTGAGTGGTTTTCTCTCAGGTCGTCATTCCTGCGGAAGCAGGAATCCAGTGTTTATTTGATCCTGGATTTCGATTCTCACCGGAATGACGGTCACAGACGGGCTTTTCCAAAAAGCTAAATTCTTCCATAAATTCCAAATGTCAAAACCCAAATTTGCTATTCCCTACCATGACTTTTCAGTATTCAGGATTCAATATTAATTCTTTGGTATCAAACGGTATCAGAATGTTACCTCTTTATAGGCTTCTCTGGCTGCCCGGGCGTTTTCTCCCCTTTTAATGGGAACCTCTTCTCGAATGGCAAGAACGACAGAATCGATTCCAACCAAAGAGGTTGCCTTGGCAAAGGCACCCAGGATCGCCGTATTGACGATAGGGTTGGTCCGGGAACCCAATCCATTTCGGATGGCAATCGAAGTGGCATCGACCGTGGCTATCTTAAAATCCTTCAGATCAGGAAATTCCCTGGGCAACCGACTTGTGTTGATGATCATCCACCCTCCCTTTTTCAGTCCGGAGGTTACATCCACTGCCGCCAACAGGGTTGGATCCAGAACAATGATGTGATCGGGTTCATAGATGTTGGTCCTGAGCTGGACCGGTTGCTGGTCAATTCTCAAGAAAGCCATGATGGGGGCACCCCGCCTTTCGACTCCAAAGGCAGGGAAGGATTGGACATGATACCTCTCGTGGAAAAAGGCAACGGCTAAAACCTTCGACGCAACCACTGCTCCTTGTCCCCCCCGTCCATGAAACCGGAACTCGATCATTTTCGCCCTCTTCGATGGGCTATCCCCGCAACGGATAGACCACGGTTAAAGCCCTTGCATTCGTTTTACCTATGGCCCGGCAAGCATGGGGAACCGAGGACTCGAAATAAAGGGAGTCCCCTGGATCGAGAACATAATGACGGTCCTCGGTCCTGAATTCCAGTGTCCCCTGAAGGACATAGAGAAATTCTTCCCCTTCATGACTGAAATAGGATAATCTTTCAAGGCTCTTTCTCTTAAACTCGACCAAAAAAGGTTCCATATATTTCTTGGACTTTTTGAAGGCGAGGGCTTCATAATAGTAGCCGCTTTCCTCTCTTCCAAAATACCGGGAGTCGATCACCTTGCTCTCATCTTTTTTCACGAGGACGACTTTTTCTTCAGGGTTGCCGTCCTGGAAGAAAAAACTAATGCTAACATTAAGGGCCTTCGATATCTTGAGTAAGGTGGCCACGGGAGGGGAAACGATCTCCATCTCGATCTGGGAGAGAAGGGGTTTGGAAAGACCTGTCCGGTCCGAGAGATCTTGAAGAACAAAGCCTGCTTTCTTTCGCAGATCTCTGATCTTCTGACCAATGTGAAGCTTCTTCACTTCATGCTTGATATCTTCTGAGACCATACCTATTTTCTACTATCTCTCCAAAACTTTGTCAATGATTCTTTTAATGTTACTTAACTTTTTTTGGTCTTACGAAAAAATCAGGGGCCGGAGCT
>DATIGG010000124.1:0-2836 GCA_035454825.1 Thermodesulfobacteriota bacterium
CCCTTTATCTCTCCACAGCAAAAATTGCTCCGGAGCCGAGTTTGAAAAAATTGCTTTTGGTTCTCGCTCAAGAAGAGTCTACCCACAAAGAGAAGCTGGAGAAGATCTACGACGAAGAAATTCTGGAGGAATTTTAGAAAAAGGTCAAATGTCAAATCGAATCCGAAGCTGTAACTTAAGGCTTTAGCCGTTCGGCTGAGCTGAGGTCGGGGAATATGATACCTGGATTAACTGGAAGATCTGAGATGGTCGTCAAAGAGGAAGATCTGGTCAGCCGACTGGGAGGCATTGCTGTAGAGGTTCTCTCCACACCGAGGTTGATTCAACTTTTGGAGACAGCCGCCATCGAGGCGATTCAGGATTTTATTTCCGCGGATCAGATAAGTCTCGGGACAGAGGTGAAAATTAAGCATCTCTCCGCAACACCTCTCGGGATGAAAGTCACTGCCCATGCTCTTCTTAAGGGGGTAGAAAAAAACAGGCTTCTTTTCTTGGTGGACGCTTATGATGAGAAGGAAAAGGTGGCAGAGGGGGAACACGAAAGGGTCCTCGTGTCCAAGGAACGGTTTCTCCAGAGAGTGGAAGAGAAGAAGAGGATGGAATGACTCCGATTTCATTAAACTGGGATACTCGAAAAAGATCGTTCTCATTTAAGTGGAATAGATTTCTCTTTTTCGGATGGGAAGACGGGAAGACTGCGGCAGAGATTGTCGGAATACCTATTCCCCTTCCTTCGAGAATGAAAAAGACCCGCCTCCCAGGAAAATTTCCCATACGATGGATTTATTTGAAGGGAATGTTTTCCTTTTTTACAAAGTGGAAACTTGAAAAAGTGGAGGGAACACTTTCTTTTCAAGACCCGATGGTTAATGGAATTCTTTACGGTTGGATGAGTGCCCTTCAGGCAGGGAGGGTAAATCGAAGAATCAATGTGACTGTTAATTTCTTGGGCGAGAATTGGTGCAGTGGTGAAGTCACCCTTTCTCCCAAAATATTGTTCCATAACTTCAGAAGTTGGATCTTTCCCCTGATCCGTGAGATGAGGGGAAGGAAACCCGAAAAGGAGGTGAAGCATGATGGAAGCGACTGATTTGATCAAAACACTATTAGACGGATTTAAGGCTGTGGCAAAGACAGAAACCATCGTCGGAGAAGGAATCAAAGCCGGAGAATTTACCGTTCTACCTGTCTCCAAGATCTCTTTGGGCATCGCGGCAGGGGCCGGAACAGAACAGATCAAGACCTCTGGTGGAAGCGGTGGTGGAGGAGGTGGAGGAATCTGTGTGGAGCCCATTGCCTTTCTGGTGATCAAAGATGGGGAGGTTTCGATTCTTAATCTCAGGAGAATGCCAGCGATGGTGGAGGCCTTCTTTGGGAAGATTCCTGACATGGTGGAGAAGGCGGTCAATATCGTCAAAGGAAAGAAAAAGGCTGAATGATTTGAGATCAAATGTGGAACTGAAGGGGAAATGAAGCGCTTTGAGGTATTGGACCATACAGCGGATATTGGCCTTGCCATTTATGGCGAAAACCTCAAGGCCCTTTTCGAAAATGCAGGGGAAGCCTTTTTCCATCTCATCACCGATTTGAAGAAAGTGAGGCGTCGAATCGAAAGACGGATCGAAATTGGAGGAGAGAGTTTAGATCGCTTGATGGTGGATTGGTTGAGCGAGCTTCTCTACCTTCATGATGTAGAGAATCTTCTCTTTAAAGGATTTAAAGTCGAGTCTGTTGGAGACGATGGTTTGAAGGCGATCGTGAAAGGGGAACCGTTTCAGGAGGGAGTTCATGTCATCAAGACAGAGGTGAAAGCCGTGACCTACCACCAGTTAGAGGTTCGACAGGAGAGGAAGGGTTGGAGGGCGCGGGTCATTCTTGATCTGTGATTACAATCCTGACTGGACTCGTTTATTTTCCGAGGAATGAGCAATGTCTGAGGGAGACAAGGTCAAGGTCCAGAAGATAGATGATTATCGGTGGAGAATTCCTCGGGAAGGAAAGATGAGGACCGATGGCATCGTCTATTCCGACGAACGAATGTTCGCCGATATTCGGAAAGACCAAAGTTTGGTCCAGGTGGCCAATGTCGCATGGCTTCCGGGCATCGTGGGCCATTCCCTGGCGATGCCGGATATCCATTGGGGTTATGGTTTTCCCATCGGAGGAGTGGCGGGCTTTGATATGGATGAGGGTGTCGTCTCCCCGGGAGGAGTGGGTTACGATATCAACTGAGGTGTCCGATTGATGCGCTCAGGTTTGAGCCGCACCGACATCCAAGGAAGCATAAGGGAATTGGTAGAAGCCCTCTTCATTAACATCCCCTCGGGTGTAGGGTCTCATCGAAAAGACCTTAAACTGAACCGGGAGGAAGAAAGGCGGGTTTTAAAAAAAGGGGCCAGGTGGGCCGTGGAAAAAGGTTTTGGCTCCGCAGAAGATCTTGACCACATTGAGGAGCACGGGTGCATCGAAGGAGGCGATCCAGATCGCGTCTCTGAAAAGGCGATGGAAAGGGGCAGAGCCCAGTTGGGAACGGTGGGCTCTGGAAATCATTTTGTTGAAGTGGGTTACGTGGCTGAGGTCCTTGACGAGACCGTGGCTCGAGCGTTGGGGCTGTGGAAGAATCAGGTCACCGTTATCGTCCATACCGGTTCAAGAGGTTTGGGTCATCAGGTTTGCGATGATTATATTCGTGTCATGCTGGATGCCGCAAGAAAATATAAAATCGAACTTCCAGATCCTCAACTCTGTTGTGCCCCTGTGTCTTCGCCAGAAGGAGAGAGATATCTCGAGGCGATGGCCTGTGCAGCGAATTTTGTCTTTACCAATCGGCAGATGA
>DATIGG010000125.1:0-16003 GCA_035454825.1 Thermodesulfobacteriota bacterium
TTAAGAACAATATATCCTGAATTTTTTTACTAAATTAATGAGATATATGTTAAAATATTTATGAACTATTGTCAAGAATCACTTTAAACATTTTTTTATTTTTTTAAGCAGTTGATAATATTAATCAAGCATATAATTCATCAACACAAATAGACCAAATTAGAAATAGAAATCGAATTTCTTCCTAAATTCGGAGCCACACACTTTACTCGTTATTTCTACGGCCAAATTCTTTCATTTATAGAATAATTCAATACATATTTGGTTATCTATGTATATTATCAATTTGACATATAGGAAAATTCTTTTTAATGTAGTTTCATTTCAAGCTTTTTCCAGTCAATGAAGACTCTGAGGCTCATAATGGAAACTCCGTATACAAAAAACGAAAAAGGAGGAGAAACAGATGGAAGAGAAAAAGGATGTCAGTGAGGCTGGGGAAGGAACGGACAAACGCGATTTTCTCAAAATTCTGGGAGCAGGACTTGGAATTGCAGGCCTTGGCTCAATGATGGGTGGACAGGCATTCGCGGAAGAGAAAAAGGGGAAATATGTTATTGTCATCACGCATGGTGGAGATGATCCAAACAGAGCCATCTTTGGCCTGCTCATGGCCCAAACGGTGGCCGATAAAGGATGGGGAAAGGTCTATGTATGGATGACGCTTGATGGCGCTGATCTGGTTAATAAGAAAAAGACAGAGAGGATAGACTCTCCGATTTACAAAAAATTTGGAAACGCCCTTGAAATCATGAAAAAGATAAAGGACAAGGGTGGATGGTTTGGAGTATGCCCTCCCTGTGCTGAATACTTTGGAGCTACTGGCAGTGATAAGTATGACTGGGTGGAACTTGCCGGGGGCGACTGGCTCATGAAAAATATTCAGGATGCCTGGGTTCTCTGGATTTAAGAAATCTAATGGTTGAGGTACGCTATGCCTTTCTTCGGAAAAAAGAAGACATTGACAGGACTCTCCCGTACCTGCGGTTGAGCGGCCAAGATTGGTCCGGCAGATCTGTCGGACGCACTTAAGGTGCTGCGACCCTCACGTGATCCTAATCTCCTTGTAGGTTTTGAGACCTGTGATGATGCCGCCGTCTATCGCATATCGGACCAGATTGCCTTGATCAGTACGGTGGACTTCATCACACCGCCCGTGGATGATCCATACTGGTTTGGACAGATTGCGGCTGCTAACTCACTATCAGATGTATATGCCATGGGAGGCAGACCTCTCACCGCTCTCAATCTGGTGATGTTTCCCTCCAAAAAATTGGGCATGGAGGTCTTAAGGGAGATTCTCCGGGGTGGATTTGAGAAGGTAACAGAAGCCGGTGCCTCGATTGCCGGTGGACACTCCGTTGACGATAATGAGCCGAAATATGGCCTGGCAGTTACAGGAGTGATTCATCCTGGTCATATTCTCACAAATTGTGGCGCTCAAGAAGGGGATGCCTTGATTCTGACCAAACCTCTGGGGACGGGTGTCCTGTTCAATGCCTGCCGTTCCAAAAAACTCCCCTGGCGCGATTTAGAGCTGATCCTGCCAGAGGTGGCCTCTCTGAACAAAAAGGCCATCGAGATTGCCTTGAAGTTTCATGTCCATGCATGCACGGATGTGACTGGGTTTGGTTTCATCGGACACACCCTGGAGGTAGCTAGAGGAAGTGGAATCCAGATCAACCTTTTTTACGATAAGCTTCCCTTTTATCCAAATGCGCGCCAGATGTATTTTAAAGGTGAGACAACTGGAAGTAACAGCGCCAATCGAAAATTGGCCGAAGGATTCGTTAAGACAGTTAAGAAAATCTCAAGAGAGGAAGAAGAACTCCTCTTTGACCCTCAAACATCCGGAGGGCTCCTTCTCTCTGTCCCATCATCTGAAGCCGATCAACTCGTCATGGAATTGAAAAAGGCAGGCATTTTGTCTGCCGCTCATGTTGGAGAAGTGGTAACCAGCGCTCAGCCGGGCTTATCGGTCCTCTGAAGCGTTTGGCCCTGTCATCCCTTTCATGCTTTCATATACATTGCCTCTTCCACCCGCAAGAAGATTTTTTATCTCTGGATTAGCCTCCTCTTTCAAAGGCCCTCTCCGAAATAGAAGTAGCCTAATCTTTTGTGTAACTTTTTGATCTTTCGTTCGTCTATAAAGGCGTCCATTACTCAATTAAGACATGGGAGAATTTTTACTTGAAACTCTTTGGCCTTTTTTTCACCCTTACGATGTTCACTTTAACTAATTGTGCTCCCCGGGTACCCCTTGGACCCGTTCACCTCATTTATCAAGAAGAACACACGGTCGATATTGAATTGAAAAACTATTCCTTTCAACCCAATCATTTGGTCATCCTTGACAGCAAATCACGCATCGTCACCGTTCGCTTGATAAACACCTCCCGGACAAAGCACAATTTCACTTTAATAGATGAAAAGAAGAAGCCTCTTGTGACGACAGATTTGATGCCAAAGGGAAACACCAGCATAACAATTGCATCCTTCAGCCCCGGAAATTATACTTTTTATTGCAACAGGTTTTTTCATCGTTCCTTAGGGATGGAAGGGATGTTAATGGCTGATTGAATGCACACAACTACTTCAGGACCGGAAGAAGCAAACACTAATAGAGATGGGCGCACATGACAGCCGTTCTGATCGGTAAAGGTCTAAGAAAGTACACGGGGGACTTATGAGAAAATATCTGATTCTTTCATCCATTCTCTTGGTTATCTTTTCACTTTTGGCCGGATGTGCTGGGATCCCTGTAAGGGAGGAAGCCCAGGTAGATCTCTCCCTTCCAGTAGGGAAAATTGAGGGAAATACCTTCCAGGGAATTCGCTTTCCTTTCAAGGTTTCCCTTCCCTCCTCTAATTGGAAGTTCTCTGTTGAAATTCCCGACTTTATGGAGGGATTGGGATTTAAGAGACCCGGATTGGAGGAGTCAGAATTGTTCATTATCAATCCGGTTACAAAATCCAATGTTCAGATTGATTTAACCCCGGCGGGGAGAACAGCAAGGTTTGACGAGAAAGTGATTCGGACGATCACAGGAATGGGCGCTGGAAGTCTGGCAGAAGAGTTAAGAATGGAGCATGGAAGAGACTTTCCGGTAGAGGTTGGCCCCACCACCCCATATTCATTAAAAGGGGTCCAGTACGCTGCCCATAGATTCGCAAAATACAAGATCGGGGAGACCAGAGTCATTCATGGTTGGGTTTATGGATTTGGAGAACCCTATCAACTCTTCATCATCTACATGGTTCTCGAAAAGGAGGGATTTAACGACTTGACGGATATAACCAAAATTCTGGAATCCTTTGAGATGACCTCAAGAAAATAGGTCTTTTTATAAAGGAAAGAGAAGAAAGCAGAATGAAAAAGAGACGCTGCCACCTATGAATACAAGGGCAAAACCTACTGTTTCTGAGCGGTGGGGTAAAACAGGATCCGAAGCGGGAACTATCGGGGTGGGGTCCGATTAAGAGAAAATAAATTTTCCATTGTTACCCAATGATGCGGTCGAAGTAATCCAGCCACTCTTTTTTCATCCAGTTTTGAGGTCCGATGATTCTATCGATGATAACTCCGTTTTTATCTATCATGAAACTCTCAGGAATCCCTGTCAGTCCATAAAGCCGTTTGGTCTTACTGTCAGGATCAAGAAGCACAGGAAACGTGAGCCCGTATTTTGCAGCGAAAGGCCGTACCACTTTCTCTCCTCCCTGATCAATACTAACAGCGAGCATTTCAAAATCTCGACCTTTTAGTCTTTGGTATAGAGATTCCATAGAGGGCATTTCCTCCCGACAGGGTGGGCACCAGGTGGCCCAGATATTCAAAAAGACCACCTTTCCCCGGTAATCAGACAACTTGACGTAATCACCCCTCAGGGTAGGAAGGCCGAAATCCTGTGCCGCAACACCCACCTTAGAACTAAAATCTACCCCTCGACCCGCACGATTGTTTTCGAAGACGATAAAATAGAGGCTAAAGAGGCTGATAAATCCAATCAGCACCAAGAAGATTAGAATGAGTTTCCACTTGTCACTCATTTGGATATATTCACTCTAAGGTGTGTACTGGGTTTGAAAAAAAGAATACACTTTATAAGTGCAGCTCTTGTTCTTTAACGAACTCAAGCTTATTATTAGGGGTCTCAAAAGTGAATTGAGATGCATCACAAAATCTCCCCTCGCCCCTCTTTGCCAAAGAGGGGTAACTCCTCCCTTTGGAAAGGGAGGTGGGGAGGGATTTTACATAAGAATGTAGTCATTATTATTGAGACTGTTATTAACTTCCGTTCAAAGTAAATGGCCCCCTTTCGCCTACCGGCACTTCGTTTCTTCTCACCTTGCCCATCCAATCCATGCGGTGGTGGCATATTCGAACTGCACGCTCTAATTCTTCTTTTTGAGATGATGTCACTTTCAATTTGAGACTTTCTAAGACATCCTTTTGATATGCACAATGGTGCTCTAATTTCAAACAGTAAGCCGCCCCTTTATCCTTAGGGAGTTTTGGAATATCCTCCATAACCAGAGCTGCCTCGTTCAGCATTGCCTTAAGAACCTGGGTATTAAGTTCCCCTTTTTTATCAAGGTATTTTACTAATTCCTCCATCCTCTCTTCTGAATGGTTAAGTCGAAGCTCTGCTTTTTCTACGGGATCGATCGTTAAGAAAAATTTTGCCTTTTCGCTTGTGAGCTTGATAGGATAGAGAATGTCGCCAGGGAGGCTATCAGCAGAAAGATTTACTGTGCCCCACGAAATAAAGATACCTATAAGCACAAGAGCTAATGCTTTTGCCCACATAGGTGATGGAACGCAAACCAACCGAGGCCCCCATAATTTTGGTAATCTTGCTCTCCAAGTTCCCTTTTTCTGTAATTGTATAGCCTTATGCACCTTGGTAATGCAGGAAGCCACTGCTTCATCCCGCACAGGAGGCAATGGCATCCTTTCTATATCCTTTGCAATCGTAAGCAGCTCTTTTAACTCTTCTCTATGCTCAGGATATCCCATTAAAAGCTCATCAAGGGGGACCCCTTCCTTTACCTTCTCTAAACAGAGGTCCAAAATTCTCTCTATTTGTCTGTCCACCATCTTATCCTTCTTTCTTGAGACTTCTGAAAAAGCCCAGAAATCTCTGATTACAACGATTATGAAGCGATTACACCGATTAGAAAGCAGTAGAATTGAAGAGGAAATCTATGTAATCATTTTTTGGAATCTCTGTAATCAAGAGAGCTCTCTTCTTAAAATGCCTCTTAACGCCGAAAGGGCACGAAACTGAAGCGTTTTTATTGCTCCAACTGACTTGTTCATCATCTTCGCAATCTCTCCATTATCATAACCCTCTAAAAATTTCAGCATAATCACTGCCCTTTGCTCATCCGTGAGAAGATCAAGTGACTTTTTGATGAGCTTTGATTCTAAGACATCTATCTTATTCTCATCCGAATATGAAATCGGTTCTTCAGTTTCCTCCAAGGATGTTTCTCTCGACCTACCTTTTTTCCGATAATAGTCTGTGAGCAAATTCTTCGCTATGCTAAAAAGCCAGGCTGGGAAATATCCCTTTTGGCCCTTTATTGAATTCACAACTCTGACAAAGACCTCACTCGTTAAGTCTTCAGCATCGGACCGTGTGATAGACCGGTAATAAAAAAATCGGAAAACAAACGGATAACATTGCTTAATCAAGGTGGTCATCCCAGTTTCTTCAAGATGCCTTGCCCTTTCCAAAACCTCTTCTGAAATAATCATTTTCTCTATTTTCATATAATAGACGAAGCAGGTTCTAATAAGTTACGGATTTTTGCGAGAGGTGCTGAAATGGCGCTGCAATGACAGGATGGCTACCGGAGGAATGATCATCCATCACAGAAATGGCATTAAGCCACCCTGAGCTAAGGGATCAAGGCATCGATTGATTGTAAGCCCATTCGCTTGGTTATTTCTTTCTGGGTCTTTCTCCAAGGGTCACTTTCACATCTAAAAAGTCCCCCTTCCGGTAAACATGAAGGACAATGGTATCTCCGGGTTTCTTTTCGCGGATATACCGGATCAATTCATCATTGGTCTTCACCTCATGCTGATCCGCTTTTACCACAATATCTCCACCCGCAATCAAAATCGTGTTACCGACTTGAATTTTTTGATTTCCACTTCTCAGACCCGCCTTATCTGCAGGACCGCCTTTGACCACCTCTGAAATCATGGCTCCCCGCTCCACCTTCAGCTTTAAGTACTTTGCCACATCCGGAATGAGAGACAGGATGGTCGCCCCAATATAGGGATAAGTGACATAGCCCTTTGCAAGTAGTTCCGGAATCACTCGTTTCGCCGTATTGACAGGAATGGCAAACCCAATGCCCACACTTCCACCGGATGGACTGATGATAGCGCTATTGATTCCGATGATCTCTCCCTCGGAATTGAGCAGAGGTCCTCCGGAATTTCCGGGATTGATGGCCGCATCAGTCTGGATGATCTCTTCCATCAAGGTCCCTATTTCGGAACGAATCGTCCTTCCAAGGGAACTAATGATTCCAGTCGTCAGTGTCCTCTGCAACCCAAAGGGATTGCCGATAGCAAGGACCTTTTGTCCGATCCTTAAATTTTTTGAATCTCCCATGGGGATGACCTTCAACTTTTCCCTGGGTGCCTCGATCTTGATCACAGCCAGATCATTGTCCGGGTCAGAGCCAACCAGCTTTGCTGGCCACTTCGACTCATCTCCCAGGGTAACTTCCAGCTTCTGGGCATTCGCTACCACATGGTTGTTGGTTAGAATATGTCCTTTCGTATCGATGACAGAGCCTGATCCCGATCCTTGCGCGGGAAAGGCATTGAAGAAAAAGTCCATCTGAACAGCGGTACTCGTGACGTTGACCACACCATCAGCCACTCTTTCATAGACAGCAATGTTATTTCTCTCCTCTTCGGTTAGCACAGCCGGAAAGACCTTTCCGGTACTGAAAAGGCTGATGAGAAAAATAATGCTGAGAAGAACAAAGCGTTTTGAAATTCTTCCTAACCCCATCGTTATCCCCCTTCTAACCCCATTAGTCAGTGCATAATTTTGTAGACACCGGAAAGTCAAACCCTTCGTTCACTTAAATTTTTTAATGATCTCTTCCCTGATTTTATCGATGGGAATCTTCTTATCATAAAGTTTTTTTGTCAAGAGGGCCTCCTCTTGGCATATCATTCACCCGGCACCATGATGATCAATGAAACAATCGAGGAGGGTTTCGTGGCCGTAGGTCTCACATTCGCAGAAACAGGGCATCTGGGCAAGAACTTCCGGAATCTCTTTAGCAACCTGATATGCCTGTTTTGCCTTCCCTCTGAAAAGATTTGGATCAAGGGTTTGGGGCAGGCCTGTCTTGGGATCCACGGACTTCTCTTTCAATGCCTTAAAGGTTTCTTGATCTGTTTGTGCTTTCATGCTTCTTGGATGCTCCCCGTGGGCCACAGCAAACTCTGAAGTGAAGGTGAGGAACAGCAGGGTCCATAGGATTTTCATTAACATGCGTGCCTCCTCTTCAAATCCGTGGAAGGCCGGATTCGTCGAATAATCCCTCAAAAAGCGGGCCACTGAGATAGCGCTCGCCCGAATCAGGAAGAACCGCAACAATCATTTTACCCTCAAATTCCTCCCTCCCCGCAAGCCTCAGAGCGACCGCGATCGCTGCCCCACAACTGATGCCCGACAGAATCCCTTCTTCACGGGATAGCCGCCTCGCGTATTCGATTGCCTCCTCGCTCGTCACCGTTTCTATGCGATCTACCATAGAAAGGTCGAGGACGTCCGGAATGAATCCTGCTCCAATTCCTTGAATCTTGTGCGGCCCGGGTCTAAGTTCCATCCCTCCAAGGCGCTGGGTAATCACAGGGCTCTCAACCGGCTCCACGGCCACGCTAACGATTTTCTTCCCTTTCTCAAGCTTAATATATCTCGACACCCCGGTTATCGTTCCTCCTGTCCCCACCCCGGAAACGAGGACATCGATCTTGCCGCCTGTCTGTTCCCAGATCTCAGGTCCTGTTGTCTTAAAATGGATCTCCGGGTTGGCAGGATTCTTAAACTGCTGGGGCATGAAGTAATTGTGATTCGTCGCAGCAATACGCTCTGCCTCCTCAATGGCCCCTCTCATTCCTTTGGCGCCAGGGGTCAAAATAAGTTTTGCGCCAAAAATCGCAAGCACCTTCCTTCTTTCGATCGACATAGTTTCCGGCATGGTGATACTCAGTTTATACCCCCGGGCGGCAGCCACATAAGCCAGGGCAATTCCTGTGTTTCCACTCGTCGGTTCGATGATCTCCATGCCGGGCTTAAGCAGACCATCCTTTTCCGCGGCCCAGATCATACTCGATCCAATGCGGCATTTGACCGAATAGGCAGGGTTACGGCCTTCGATCTTTGCGAGGACCGTGGCCTTCAGCCCTTTGGCCATACGATTGATCCTGACCATCGGGGTATTACCGATCGAAAATGAATTGTCTTCAAACCAGCCTCCCATATGAACCTCCTTTCTCCCTTCCGATTGGAATAATGGAGTAGTGAAAGCTTGGTCTATTATTCCATCATTTCGCTCTTATTTTTTCCATTCTTGCATTATTCCAACATTCCATCATTCCATTTTTGTTTAGTCTATCGGTGGTTTGAACCTCCGGAGTCTTAAGGCATTGGAGACCACTGTGACAGACGAAAAGGCCATGGCCCCTGCAGCAAAAATAGGATTTAAGAGAACTCCAAAGAATGGGAAGAGAACACCTGCTGCTACGGGGATGAGAATCGTATTATAAGCAAAGGCCCAGAAGAGGTTCTGCCTGATATTCCGGATGGTAGCCTTGCTTAAGGCAATGGCGGTTACAATCCCTTTCAGATCCCCACCGATCAGGGTGATATCGGACGACTCCATCGCCACGTCAGTTCCTGTTCCGATCGCAATGCCCACATCCGCCTGGGCCAAGGCCGGCGCGTCATTGATCCCGTCACCGACCATCCCAACCTTCTTCCCTTCCCCCTGAAGCCGTTTCACTTCCCCCACCTTCATTTCAGGCAAGACCTCTGCCAGGACTCGATTGATTCCAATCTGTTTTGCAATGGCCTCTGCAGTCCGGCGATTATCACCGGTGAGCATGACCACTTCTAACCCCATCCGCTGGAGGGCTTCAACTGCCTTCTTTGAATCTTCCTTCAACGTGTCAGCCACTGCAATAATCCCAACAATCTCTCCATCCATGGCTAAAAACATGGGGGTCTTTCCCTCAAGGGATAACTGTTCAGCCTTATCCGACATCCCGTTGAGGTTCACACCTCTCTCTTCCATCAATCTTATGTTCCCGAGAAGAATCCTTCTTGAGTCGATCGTTGCTTCAATTCCATGACCTGCAATCGCCTGAAAACCTTTTGCATCGAGGAGGCTTAACCCTTCCTCCTTCGCTTTTCTGACAATCGCCTCACCCAGGGAATGTTCAGACCCCCTCTCAGCCGAGGCTGCCATCATCAGGACTTCCTGTCTACCCGCCCTCCCGGATTCGACAATATCCGTTACAGAGGGTTCTCCCTTGGTTAAGGTCCCTGTCTTATCGAGAACGATCGTATTCAACTGATGGGCTGTCTCCAAAGCCTCGGCTCCCCGAATCAGAATTCCATTTTCAGCGCCCTTCCCGGTTCCTACCATGATGGAGGTAGGGGTCGCAAGTCCCAGAGAACAGGGGCAGGCAATAATAAGGACCGCAACAAAATTGAGAAAGGCGTATGTGAGTGAAGGATGAGGGCCGAAAAAATACCAGATGAGAAAGGTGACAATGGCAACAAGAATGACCCCAGGAACAAAGTAACTGGCAATCACATCCACCATGCGGGCAATGGGAGGCTTTGATCCCTGGGCTTCCTGAACGAGCCGGATGATCTGGGCGAGGACCGTATCCCTGCCAACCCGGGTTGCCTCAAACTGAAATGTCCCGGTTTTGTTAATCGTTGCGCCGATGACCTTATCTCCCACGCGCTTTTCAACAGGGAGAGACTCACCCGTCACCATTGATTCATCGATCGAAGAATAGCCTTCCCTCACGATGCCATCTACCGGGATCTTTTCTCCGGGTCGGACAATGACGATATCCCCCGGTATCACTTCTTTTAAAGAAATGTCCATCTCCTGGCCATCCCGGATGACCCGGGCTGTCTTTGGCTGAAGACCCATCAGCTTTTTGATTGCCTCTGAGGTTCTTCCTTTAGCCCGAGCCTCTAAAAATCTTCCAAGGAGGATGAGGACAATGATGGCTGCAGAGGTGTCAAAATAAACATCGACCATCAGACCCTTAACCATGATCCAATGGGGGACAAAGGTCACAATGAGGCTATAGATGTAGGCAGCAGAGGTCCCTATGGCGATCAGGGTATTCATATCGCTGGTCTTATTCTTCGCTGCCTTCCAGAAACCTGCATAGAATTGCCGGCCCACCCAGAACTGGACAGGTGTGGCCAATAAAAATTGGATGAAGAAATTGGTCCCCCTCGGAAGACCCATCCTTTCGAGGAAAGAAGCTCCGTACATGAGGAAAAGAATCGGAAGGAGCAGAATGAGTCCGACGATGAATTTCCATTTTAATCGGGAGAGATCCGCTTCTCGGGCAAGCCTCTCTTTTTCGACAAGGTCTTCCTCCTCGACTTCAAGGACTTCATAGCCGGCATTCTGAACTGCTCCCTTGAGATCCCCGAGAGTGACTTCTCCAGGAAGGTATTCTACGGAAGCCCTCTCCGTCGCAAAGTTGACACTGACTTGAGTGACCCCTTTGATTGAACGGAGGGCCTTCTCGACCTTATTGACGCAGGAGGCACAGCTCATTCCACGAATCGGAAGAAGAATCTTTTCAACCCTTGCCTCATAGCCCAGGTCTTTCACTTTATCGATCAAATGAGGAAGGTCTGTCTTGGCGGGATCAAAAAATACCGTCGCTTTCTCGGCTGCGAAATTCACTGCCGCTTCGGAAACTCCCTCCATCGTGCCCAGCCCTTTTTCGATCCTGGCCGCACAACTCGCGCAAGACATTCCAGTGATTGGGAGGTCGACTCGTTCCAGATTCTTCTCCGATTCTCCGGACTCCATATTCAATACTTTCCTTGTCTATACCCTTTATCGGTGAATATCATCATGCAATAGTTCCCTCCCCCTATTCCAATTGGATAGAAGGAGGGGAACAAGAAGAAAATATTCGTCCAATCCAGATCACATAAGGTCCCAGTAGACCCCTGCTGTTTTCTTTTGATCCCCTACTTTAAAAAGAATCATAATTTGATATTTGCCTTTCTCCGAAAGGTTGAAGTAGGCATCATAACTTTTCATCATATCTTCGTACTTGAGTGGCTTAACCTGGTCCTTTCCCTTCGGGTCGACGACTTTCATGCTGATCTGCGCATTAGTGAGCTCTTTCTGAGTTTTTTCATCCCTAAGAATTACTGTAACATTGTGGGTTGTCCCTGGCTCAATATCTTCTTTCATTTTCATATCTTTGAGCATCTTTTGGTGCTCGCCATTGGCCATGACTTGAAAACTGACCTTAACCCCTTCCACAAGCACATCCTTCGATTCCATCTTCATGGATTCCCCTTTCGCCCCTCCTCCATGCTGATGCTGGGCAAAAGAAAAAGATGACAGGATGAACAAGCCCGCAACCAACCCTGCTAACACAGAAACCAACCTTTTCATACCGATTACCTCCTTATAAGAATTTTTGTGACCCCTTCGCGATGTTCAGGTCAAAGGGAATGCTTTTATTCAAGCCAATCGGGATCGGCTTTTGCCTCTTCTGCCTCTTTCGAAATCCTTCTAAGCATCTCCTCAACCTCAACCATTTTGGCCTGGTATGTCATCATCTCATTTTTTGACTGATCCAGCTCAATGATTTTCATTTTATACTGGGTTCGACTCCCATACCTCATTTCGCTCAACTCCATGGCCTTTTCCATAAATTGACGATGGGCATTGTCATAATTCAAAGTAGCTTCGTTCAGACGATCCTTCCATGGCTGCACCCTCGCTTTCCAGTAGCTCTTGTCCTGTCCAAAGACATCGACTTTAAGCTCTCCCCTTTCTTTACGTTCCTTCTTTTCCCATTCCACCTGCCCTTTTGCTTCTCGTCCATAAATATCGGCTTTAGCTTCTTCCTTTTCTCTCGCTGCCCCGGGAGTAATTTCTTGAAGATGAAGAGGGGTTCCTCCTTCGGAGAGATATTCCCTCACTTCGGCCTTGTCACGATAAGGAGGAGAGATCCTGTTGTAGTCGTCCGTAAAACTCACGACCCCTTCCTTATCGACCCACTTATAGACATTCTCAGCGCTTGCCGAGATAGGAAATAGCAATAAGATCAAGAAGATAAAAATATCTCTCACACTTATCATCCCCCTTTCTTCTCATCCGTAAGAACGATCGTCATATTCTACTCAAAATATGCTCACTACCATTCATAATTCAAGGACCTTGTCTGGTCCTTAATGCCCTTCCCCTCTCCCGTGTAGGGAGAGGAAGGCAGTGGCAGGGCTTACCCTCATCATGATTGGTGCGATCATTGTCAGTACCACAACTAACGTAATTGATGAATTGAATTGTAAGGGATTCACCAAGCCTCGTGAAAAGAGGTAGGCAGCGATCACCATCCCCACCTCGCCCTGGGGTAAAGTCCCGATCATAATTAGAAGACGACCATGCATTGACTCAGGGAATTTTCGAATCGAGATCCAGACGCCCACCAGTTTTGAGACGATCACCGTTGCCAATAACACTATTAAAAAAATGACCTGCCCCCCGGCTTCTCTCAGATCTACCTCCATCCCGATAACAATGAATAAGAGTCCAAGAAGGAGCGATGCCAGGCCAGTCCCAAATCCTTTCCCGATTTTTTCTTTTACTTCGAATGGTGCCACGGCGAGGAGCGCCCCTCCCAGGGAGGCAACGCCAATGGCGGCAAAACTCCCGAAATGCATCGCTGCCCAGGCATAGATGGCGGCAACTAACAATAAGTAACCGATGAGCATTTGGCGGGGTCTCTTTTGAAACCCGGATTTTGAGGCAAGTTTCAGGAATCGTGATGTCAAAAAATAAGCTATCGCAAAGAACATGATAAGCTTCCCCAAAAACCAACAAACCGCGATGGCTGCCCTGAATCCACCGAATGATATCCCGTAATTGGCAGCCAGGCTGGCGATCATCATTAGAATCGCCAGAAATCCGCTCAAGATGGCAGCTCCCGTTAAAATGTTTACGACCTTTGATCCAAGAAGTTTCATTTCGCTCATGTTATAGACGAAGATTCCGAAGCTTGATGCTGCCATGATCGCACTCACGGCCATGGCTTCTGTCCAGCGATCCGTAAATAACCGGGTGGTGATCAGAGCAACCAATGCGGTCAGGATGAATGTCCATACACCCACTGAAAAGATTGGTTTAAGTATCGTCTTCAACTGGTTCCAATCTGTTTGCAATCCAGCAAGAAACATGAGTTGAATCAGTCCAATCTCCGCAAGGATTTTCAGGAAGGTGTGGAGGGGATCCGGAGAAGGACTCCCCCACGTGCCGAGGACAATTGGAAATCCGGCAAGGTTGAGAACAGACGGACCGAGGACGATCCCTGCCAGCAGTTGCAGCGTTACAACAGGTATGCCGAATCGTCTGCTAACGAGAGCTGCCAATCGTGAAAGGACAATGATGGAAACCAGAATAATAATCCAGTGTGGAAGTAGTTGCATAAAACCAACCTTCACCCTCACCCAGCGAGAGCACAAGCGCTAACTTTACTCTCCCTCCCTTTCATTTGTCCCATCCTCTTCCGGATCCCCCTCGTGAAGGAGAGGGAATCATACAGGGGAACCTTTCTTAACTCCTCTCCCTTCAAGGGGGAGGCCGGGAGGGGATGGGATTGCATGGCCGATCACAATCTACCCCATCCCCTCCCTCACCGTCCCCTTGAAGGGGAGGGAACGCTAAGTCAGCGCTTATGCCCATCCAAGGGGAGGGGAAAGGGAAGGATTATTTTATGTTGGGCCACCACCGGCGCGGAGCTGCTTCTTCAATCCAAAGTTCCATTTCCAGATGGCGTAGATTGCCGGATAGACACATAATTCCATGATGAACGAGGTGAAGATCCCTCCGATCATGGGCGCGGCAATGCGCTTCATTGTGTCAGCACCGGCCCCTGCTGACCACATGATCGGAACCAGGCCCATAAACATCACGCCCACCGTCATCACCTTGGGTCGAAGTCGCTTCACCGCACCTTCTACGATCGCTTCTCTTAGATCGTCCCAGTTTCTCATCTTCCCCTTTGCCTGGGCCTCCTGGTAGGCCAAATCCAGGTAGAGGAGCATGAACATTCCGGTCTCTGCATCCACCCCCATCAACGCGATCAGACCTACCCAGACGGCGATGCTTGTATTGTAGCCAAGAGCATAGAGGAACCAGATGGCCCCCACGGCTGAAAAGGGGACTGCCAGAAGGATAATGACCGTCTTGGTCACCGAGCGCGTGTTGAAATAGAGGAGCAAGAAGATGAGGAAGAAGGTGATCGGGAGGACCACAACGAGGCGTTCCCTGACACGTTGCATGAACTCGAATTGGCCGCTCCAGATCAACTCATATCCTGGCAGAAGCTGAATGTTTTCACGAATCACTTTCTTGGCATCCGCTACGTAACTGCCGATATCGCGTTTCGACGTATCAAGATCGATGAAGACATACCCGGAAAGACGTCCATTCTCGTCACGGATCATGGCAGGGCCGCTTTTGAGAGAGATTTCGGCCAGTTGTTCCAAAGGAATGTGAGCGACCCTTGATCCCGCTCCTGGCGATCCAACCGATCCACCCATCCCGCCCATTCCGCCTGCACCACCTCCGCCGCCTTGATTGACGGGGACGAAGACCCTCCTGAGCTTCTCCAAATCATCTCGGAGTTCCCTAAAATAACGAACATTGACGGGATACCGTTCCCGTCCTTCGATGGTGGTCGTGACGTTCTCTCCGCCAATCGCCGACATTACGATGCTGTTGGCCTGATCAATCGTTAATCCGTAACGCGCCAGTTCTGAGCGCTTGAGCGTAAAATCGAGAAAGTAGCCACCAGCAGTGCGTTCAGCAAAGACGCTTTTTGTCCCCGGCACATCTTTCAACACCATTTCGATTTGCTCACCGAGCTCCTGAACTTTCTGCAAATCTGCTCCCATAATTTTGATCCCGATTGGCGTTCTGATGCCTGTTGAGAGCATGTCGATACGAGCCTTAATGGGATAAGTCCAGGAATTGGTCACGCCCGGGAACTGCATCTTCTCATTGAATCCTCCGGGACCGTAAATTAATTCGTCGGGACTCTTATGATCAGGCCAGAATCTGCGAAGAATTTTCTGTAGCCAATCGGGAGCCCGCGAAGAATACCATCTTGGTACTTTGGGCCATTCCGATTCCGGTTTGAGAAGAATGACCGTTTCCATCATCGCAAAGGGGGCCGGATCGGTCGCCGTATCAGCCCGGCCTGCCTTTCCAAAGACAAGGCCGACTTCAGGGAAGGTCATCAACACCTTGTCCTGAACCTGGAGCAATTTCTGAGCCTCTGTAACGGAGATGCCGGGCAGGGTCATCGGCATATAAAGGAGATCCCCTTCAAAAAGAGGCGGCATAAATTCAGATCCGAGCTTCTGAAAGATTGGAACCGTAGCAGCCACGATGAGCACTGCCACAATGACCGTTGCCCATTTGTGTCTCAGCGTAAACTCGCAAACAGGATGATACACCTTCATCAATGGCCGACTGATCGGGTGGGTCTCTTCGCTGTGGATTTTGCCAACCAGCAACGCGTTAACAATACGGCACAGGAACTTCGGCCGAAACTTATAGGGATCCATGTGAGTGAAAAGCAGTCGTATTGCCGGATCGAGGGTGATGGCCAAAACCGCTGCAATGGCCATGGAAAAATTCTTTGTAAAAGCCAGGGGTTTGAAGAGACG
>DATIGG010000126.1:0-2809 GCA_035454825.1 Thermodesulfobacteriota bacterium
AATAAAGGGGCTCAATCCCGATGCGGTCTTCTGCGAAGGGTTCCCATCTTTTGAGATTCCCTTCATGAAACAAGCCCTCGAATTGGGACTTCGACCCAAAGAGTTTTATTTCGGTCATTGGACTAAACCTTTCATCGATGCCCTTGGACCAGGAGCCAATAACAGCTCGGGCGTGGCTTATTGGGTGCCTGGTTTAAAATATCCTGCGAGGGAAGATTATCTTGAAGTCGTGAAACGAACGGGAATTACATGGGATGGTTACATGGAGTCAGCCATCCGATTCTTCTCGTATCAAGCTCTCCAGAATGCTGTCGAGACCGCAGGATCCTTAGACAGGGAAAAGCTGATGGATGCTCTTCGAAAGCAGAAATTTGCGAGCATTTCCGGGCCCGTCTCACACAAGGCAGATGGGTCAGGAACGATCATTCCTTATCCCATTCAGGTGCAAGAAGGAAAGTTCGTTCCTATCTATCCTCCGGATGTGGCAGAAGGAAGACATATCTTTCCAACACCGTGGAAATAAGAATAAACAATCGTCAGTGATCAGCGATCAGTAGTCAGGTGTCACTGGTCATTGATCCTTATCGATTCCTTATTTGTGAATAGCCGTCGCTCATTTGATAATTGGCGATTGAACATTGGGTCATTGTGCATTGAGGGTTTAGTAGGATGACTTCCATCCTCATTCAACTTCTGATCATCGGGACCCTTCAGGGAGGGATTTATGCCCTGGCTGCTTTCGGTCTCTCTCTGATCTTTGGGGTGTCCAATGTTTTGAACCTTGCCCACGGCCAATTTCTCATGCTCGGCGGTTTATTCAGTTACATCCTCTTTATGGCAACGAAATGGAATCCCCTGCTCCTTTCCCTGCTGCTCATTCCTATCTTCTTTGGTATCGGGTTTCTCTTCGAGAGGGGTCTTGTCAGACCCCTCTTGGAGAGAAAAGGACACGAGTTGGTAATCGCTTCCATCCTTGTCACACTGGGGGCCTCTTTGGCCATTGAGGACATCACTTCCTTCTTCTGGGGACCTGAGGAAAAAGGGATATCCTATATCATGCCTTCGATCGACCTGGGAAATATGGTGATCTCCTCTATTCGTCTCCTGGGCCTTCTCTTCATCGTCCTCCTGACCGTGGCCGTCCATCTTTTCCTGAAAAAGACTTATACGGGAAGGGCCCTTCGGGCCACGACACAAAATCGACAGGGCGCTATGTTGATGGGCGTCAATACCTATCGCATCGGCTCCATCACCTTTGGAATCGGTACCGTCTTGGCTTCTGCCGCAGGAGTCTTCTATGTCATCCTGTTCACCATCACACCCTTCATCGGCATTCCTTTGAGCATCAAGTATCTTTGTATCATCGTCATGGGAGGATTGGGAAGTCTCTATGGTTCCCTGTTGGGAGGATTGATCCTTGGCATCACAGAAGCCATGACTGGGTTCTTTGCACCTCACTGGTCCGAGACGGCGGCCTTCTTTATCCTTGTAACGATTCTGCTCATTCGGCCAAAAGGTCTTTTGGGTTAATGGATTCATGAAAAAGATTCACATCGGAATTCTTATCGGCCTCTTATTTCTTGTCCTTTTCCCTCATATCACGCCTCGTTATATGACTGCATTTCTTCTCCTTCTCATGATGCACATTGTCATTGCAGAAAGCTATGACATCGTGGGAGGTTATTTAGGTTACATCAATATGGGGCATTCTGCCTTTTTCGGCTTGGGGGCTTATGCATTCGCCATCCTGTTAAATGCGAGATTCGGTTTCTTCATCTCTTCGGTGGTCGCCATCCTCGTAGGAGTGTTTTTCGCAGCGCTGATCAGTTTCCCTTTCTTCCGCCTCCGGGGAGCCTACTTCTCGCTTGCTACGTTCGGTCTGATTCGTCTTCTTGAACTTCTGGCCTTCAATCTCAAATTTCTGACCGGCGGTTCTTCAGGAATTATGATCAAAGCCGAATACCGGCTGACCCTGGCTTACTATTTTACCCTGGGCCTCTGTGTCGTCACCGTTGGACTGATCTTTCTGCTCACTCGTTCTCGACTCGGTCTTGCTTGGGTAGCCATCCGGGAGGATGAGGAAGCTGCCCAAACGTTTGGAATCAACACTTTCAAACATAAATGCTTGGCCCTCATGATCAGTGCCTCCTTCGCTTCTCTCATGGGTGCTTTCTACACGTGGTACATCATTTTCATCAACCCCAAAGTCGTTTTCGGCCTCGAGATCGCTCTGGTACCTATTTCAATGGCGATGCTGGGTGGGTCCGGGGTCATCATCGGCCCAATTGTCGGTGCTCTTTTCATCACCATCATAGAGGAATTCCTGTGGACAAAGGTCCCTTATTTTCATCTGGCCGCCTATGGCGTTGCTATCGTCTTGGTGGGTCTCTTCATGCCAGGAGGGATAGTCCGGCTGAAGTGGTTACGGAAACCATTGGGCCAACTCGGGTTGCTGGAGGACTGAAAAATCTCTATGGGATGTTGGAATACGGAACCCGTGGAAGAATGGAATAATGGAATGATGGAATAATGGGTATAAAATTGAACAGAAAAAGTCTACTCTTTAATTCCCCAATATTCCAATATTCCACTATTCCAATATTCCGTGGAGTTGGTTGATGGTCATCTTAGAAGGAAAAGGTCTCACAAAATATTTTAGGGGGTTAGCAGCCCTCCAGCAGGTTAACTTCTGCGTTGAGGAAGGATCGATCACAGGCCTGATCGGACCCAACGGAGCAGGCAAGACGACCCTGTTCAATCTCATCTCCGGGATTTTCTCTCCCAGCCATGGAACGACAACCTTCGGCGG
>DATIGG010000127.1:0-3530 GCA_035454825.1 Thermodesulfobacteriota bacterium
GACGGGCGATATCATCAGGGTGGATGGTGGCACCGGTGTGGTCACGATCGTCAGAAGGGCTTAACCTCAAACATAGCTCAACTGGGGGTGCCATTCCGTTGCCCCCAGGTGAGCTATCAACGACAGAGGGTACGAAGATGCCTGAGAAATGGATCTACTGGTTGAAGGAGGTTGGTACGGAGCACAATAATATCGTGGGAAAGAAGTGCGCTAACCTCGGAGAATTGACGAAAGCCGGGTTTCGGGTACCTCCCGGATACGCTCTCGGGATAGAAGCCTATAATCGGTTTATGAAGGAAACTGAGGTGACAGACCGTCTGCTGAAATTCCTGAGCTCTTTTCATGCGGACCCGGATGATGTCGCAGACACACTCAAGTTTGAAGAAGCCTCGAAAGAGATGAGAGCCATCGCGGAGTCGATCAAAATGCCCCCGGACATGCAGGAGACGGTAAAGAACTACTATGCTGAGCTATGTAAGGGGGCATGTTGTGTGGACTTATACGTGGCAACTCGATCCGCTGGTCCGGTGAGTCACCCCGGTCAGTATGAAACCTATCTCAATGTATGCGGTGCGGAAGATGTCGTCAAGAATGTTGTCCGCGTATGGTCAAGTACCTTGAATACCCGTTCGGTTATCGCAAGGGCAAGGCTGGGCCTCCCCCTGCACTACGACCCGATAGGCGTCGCGGTGCTCACCATGGTGGATGCAAGGGCGGCCGGCGTGATGTTTACAGTAAACCCGGTGAACGGCGATGAGTCGAAAGTGGCGATTGAAGCAGGCTTCGGTTTTGGGGAGGCGGTTGTTTCCGGGAATGTGACCCCTGACCGGTATCTCGTAGATAAGGTTACGCTCGAAATAGAAGAAAGGGTCATCTCTGACAAAGGGTGTGAGTTCGTGCTCAACCCCCTGACCAGGGAGATGGAATATAAGGAATTGCCGCCCGAAAAGAGAAAACTCCCATGCCTTGAAGACAGAGAAGTTGTCGAGCTCACAAGAATTGCCAAAAAGGTTGAGGCACACTTCGGATGTGCGCAAGATGTCGAATTTTCGATCTCCAGAAGCCTTCCGTTTCCTGAAAACATCTTTCTCGTTCAGGCTCGCCCTGAAAGCGTATGGGGCAAAAAGAAGAAGGGATCGGTTCTTGGCAAAAAAAGTGGGTTCGAATTATTGTTTGAAAAGGCGCTGACCCCCACCAAAGTAAAGATGTGAGGAGTTCGTAAGAACAAGATGCAGAAGAAACTCCTCATCATTGCCACCCTGGATACAAAGGGAAGGGAAGTAGCCTATGTCAGGGATTGTGTCCAAAGGCTCGGAATCCATACGGTCGTGATGGATGTCGGGATCTTAGGGGAACCCTTGACCCATCCTGATATCTCAAGGGAGGAAGTGGTAGAGGCATCCGGATATCGTCTCGAACAGTTGGTCAATGATAAAAACCGCTCTGTCGCTGTCAAGGCCGTCCAGGAGGGCGGAACGATCCTTGCGAAGCAGTTGCTCGAACAAGGGAGACTGGATGGTGTTTTTGGGATGGGCGGCGGGACAGGTACGGCGATCGTCACCCACATGATGCGCAGTCTTCCTTATGGCCTGCCCAAGGTGGTCCTCTCCACCGTTGCTTCACGGGATGTAAGGGAATATATCGGCACCAAAGATATTGTCATGTTTCATTCTGTGGCCGATATCCTGGGTTCCAATGAGTTCTTGCGGTTGATCCTTGAACAGGCCTCTTTTGCCATATGGGCCATGATGGAAAAAGGAAGGGCGATCAGGAAAGAGAAGGCAATGGTGGCTGTAACTGCCTATGGAATCAATTCCGCTTGTGCGATTCAGGCAGAGCCACTGCTTCAAGAAAGAGGATATGAGATGATCGCTTTTCATGCCAATGGGTGTGGCGGGATGGCCATGGAAGAATTCATTGCCGAAGGATTGGTGGCGGGTGTTCTCGATTTTACCCCCCATGAGATCGCGGATGAGATGTTCGGAGGATATTGCAGGGGGATTGGACCGACGAGATTCGAGACGGCAGGTCGAATGGGAATCCCGCTTGTGCTTGCACCCGGTGGGCTTGATAACGCCGTTTTCAGCCCTTTTTACCCCATGCCGGACCGATTGAAGGGGAGGAAGATTCATACCCACGATACCCGATTCTGTGTTCGTATGAAATCGGAAGAGATGAAAGAGTTTGCTAAGATTATCGGAGAAAAGCTGAACAAATCAAAAGGACCGGCTTATGTGCTTATTCCCAAAAAGGGATGGTCTGAGGCTGACAAAGAAGGCATGGAGCTTTTTGATCCAGAGACAGACCAGATCTTTGTCGAAGAACTGAGAAAGATTCTTAACCCTCATATTCTCATTGAGGAGATGGATGTCCATATCAGTGACTCTGCTTTCGGCTCCAGGGCAGTTGCGATTTTGGATCATATGATACAGACGAAGGGGACAGGATTCAAGGCCTCAGGGTGAGCCCCACATAAGAGATTGATTGACAGGTCAGGCGAATATTTATTAGTTAGAAAATAGGTTTCGTCCAATGGTAAGGGTAACGATGCCCGTTTCGTCATTCGGTTACGTTATTGGTCTTAAGAATTTCACGTGGCCATCAGACCCTGAACGATACGGGCTTCCTTGCCGTAACCTTAATCCAAAACCGGAGCCATTTTCATGGTTCGAGGGTGTCGTACCCATCATGAACAATTAGTTAGACAAGGATAGAATAATGAAAGGAGGTTGGTCATATGGACCTAAGAGATTTTATACCCCTTTGTGAGAAGGAAGGCGAACTCAAAAGGGTCAAGGCAGAAGTGGACTGGAACCTCGAGATGTCTCATATCGCAAAAGTGAATGAGGAACGCGGTGGACCTGCTCTCCTTTTTGAAAAGGTGAAAGACTACCCGACTCAGGTTCTCTCCAGTGTCTGTACCACTCCCTCCAGACTGGCTCTGATCATGGGCATGCCCAAGACGACGAGCCTGGTTGAGCTTATGCGGGAATGGGTGAAAAGAACGGCCAAGAAAGTCCCTCCAAAGTGGGTATCCAGCGGTCCCTGTAAAGAGAATGTGATGAAAGGAGATCAGATCAATCTCTTCAAGTTCCCGGTTCCTAAGGTCTTCCCGAGGGATGGGGGTCGCTTTTTCGGTACCACAGCTTATACGGTCACGAAGGACCCTGAAACCGGGTGGCTGAATATCGGGGTTTACAGGCTTCAGGTGTTAGATGAGAAAAACCTTGGCACACAGTTTATCAAGGGTAAACACGCCGATCTCATGCTTCAGAAGCATAGAGTCCTTAAAAGACCCATGCCTGTCATTGTTGGAATAGGGGGCGATCCTCTCTTTTTCTTAATGGGCGCTGCAAGGCTGCCTGCTTTTGAGTCAGAGTTCGAATTTGCCGGAGCCATTCGCGGTGCGCCGGTCGAGGTCATCAAGGGAGAAACAGTCGATCTTCCCATCCCGGCAGGTGCAGAAATCGTTATTGAAGGAGAGGTGGATCCTGAGGCGACAAAGCCGGAAGGACCCTTTGGGGAATACA
>DATIGG010000128.1:0-2856 GCA_035454825.1 Thermodesulfobacteriota bacterium
ATCCAGACAGACGGAAGAGAGTCTATGAAGAGATGTTCCGGAGGGCAGAGAGTCATTTAAAAGCGGACAACCGGGGACTCATCCTGGATGCGACGTTCTTCACCCAGGAATTGCGGTCGCGAGCCGCTGAACTGGCGCTTCAGGCGAAGCGAACCCTTGTTATTGCAGAATGTGTCTGCACAGAAGAGAGATCGATTGAGCGGATTTTGAAAAGAACCAGGGAGAATTATGAATCGAACGCCCTGACCCGGGAGGCTTATTTAGATAACAAAACCCTGTTTCAGCCGGTCGATATTGGAGACTTGAAAAGGAAGTTTGTCAATCTTCCAATCATCCATCTTATCATTGACACCGAATTCGACACCTTACCGGATTGGACGATCAAAAAGATCGATAAAAAGTAATTTACGCCTATAAAGGGCAACACTACATTTTATGGTTTTTTGATAGAATTGTGCATTTTGCATTTTGTACTTTGCATTTTGAAATGGATTCATGACCGATCTTTCTGCCCTTAAAGAGGCACTTCTTGACCCCGGAATTTATCCTGACCACCCCAGGGAAGTCAGATGGGTGGAGACCCATATCTCGCTCGTTCTTCTTACCGGCACCTACGCTTACAAGATTAAAAAGCCTGTAAACTTCGGCTTCCTGGACTTTACCTCCCTCGATAAAAGAAAACGGTTTTGTGAACAGGAAGTCATACTGAACAGGAGGCTGGCTCCAGGTCTCTATCTTGGAGTTCCCAACATTGTGGAGGACAATGGAAAGATTTCCTTCGATGGGAAAGGAGAAGTGATAGAGTATGCCGTAAAAATGAGACAGGTCCCTGAAGAATTTCTGATGAACAGACTGGTCGAGCAAAACAGGGTGACTCCAAAAATGATGGAGGCTGTCTCGGAAAAACTGGTTCATTTTTACTCTTCTGCCGAGACCAGTGATTACATCGAAAGCTTTGCAAGACCCGAACGGGTAAAGCAGGATACCGACGAGAACTTCGAGCAGACAGAGAAATATATTGGGGTCACGATTCCCCGGAATGTTTACGAAACCATCCGGGAGGGGACGGACCGTTTTTTTGGAGAAAGGGAGAAGATTTTTTACCAGAGGATCGCCTCGCATCGCATTCGGGATTGCCACGGAGACCTGAGGCTTGAACATATTTTCTGGGGAGAGGAGATCTCCATCATTGACTGCATCGAATTTAATGAGCGATTCAGATATACGGATGTGGCCGCGGATATTGGCTTTCTGGCTATGGATATCGATTATCACGGGAAACCGGATCTGAATGAACCGCTCCTTCGGACCTACATCGAGAAATCCGGGGACAACGATCTGCTACAGGTTCTCGATTTTTACAAGTGCTACCGGGCCTACGTCCGCGGCAAAGTGGACAGCTTCCAGTTGGACGATCCAAACATCCCGGGAGAAAGGAAATCGGCGGCTCTGAAAAGAGCCCAGAAATATTTTAGCCTCTCTTGCGAATACGCCCGTCGGGTTTGGTTTCCTGATCGATTCTAATAGGTCTCCTATTGATTCTTTTACTTATTTTCGTTCTGCCCTAAAAGAGAAGAAGGCGATGGATCTTGAAAAGCGATTGAGAGTTCATACTGTCCTCCATTGGGCGTGGGTGATTCTCATTCTATGTTTTGGCAACCTCTTTATCAACTATGGGATTCGTCTGGGCTATGGGGTTGTCCTTCCTGAGATGATTAGGACCTTAGGGTTCTCCCGGATGCAGGGAGGCGATATCTTCAATGCTTATCTTTTTGCCTATATCGTTATCTCCCCTTTAACCGGTTATTTGACCGATCGATTCGGGGCAAGAAAGGTCATTTCTTCTTTTGGTGTCCTGCTCGGATCGGGAACGCTTCTCATGGGAACTTCAAAGAGTTTCGGGCAAGCCTCTGTTTTTTTCGCTCTTGTGGGCATCGGTGCTTCTGGCATGTGGATTCCAGTTCTCATCATAGCGCAGAGGTGGTTTGCATTGAAGAAAAGGGGGATGGCGCTGGGGGTCATGTCTACGGGCTTTGGCCTTGGTTTTGCCGTGGTGGGAAGAGTATTCCCCATCATCGTAGAAAGGTGGAATTGGCGATATTGCTGGTATCTCTTAGGGGTAGCCGCCCTGGTGATGGTGGTGGTAAATGCGTTCCTGGTGCGAAGTAGACCTGAAGATTTAAAGCTTGAGCCGTGGGGGGGAGAACCCAATGGAAAAGAGATCTTAGGGGTAATAAAGGCACCCGGTACAAAGGGGAGGTATTCAGAATTTATTACCACCTCAGGGTTCTGGCTGATTGGTTTCTCCTACTTCTTCATTTCAGTTTCTCTCTACAGTGTTACTACGTATCTCGTCGATTATGCAAGGTATAATCTTGGGTTCCCATATCGAGAAGCCTCTCAGCTTGCAACCCTCCATGGATCAGGCCAAATGATTGGAGTCCTGACCCTTCCATTGCTGTCTGACTACATTGGAAGACGCTTAACGATTGCCATTTCAAATTTCATCATTGCTGGGAGCATTGCGAGTATCATTCTTTCAGGAGGCCACACCTGTGGGTTGTGGGCAAGCGTGGTTGTCTTAGGAGCCTTCTATGGCGCGACCTTTCCGATGTATGGCGCTTGTGGAGGCGATTATTTTAACAAGGAGATTATAGGAAGAGTTATCGGCGCCTGGACTCCCTTCTATGGCCTCGGTGCCATTGTTGGACATCGATTTGCAGGTTACTTCAGGGATGTCACAGGTTCTTTTCTAATTCCCTTTCAAGCCACTATCCTAACCGCCCTGATGGCCTCTGCCCTTGTGCTCTTTGTGAAGAGGCCAAATGGTAATCCCTCTATCCCTCCCTCTGGCAG
>DATIGG010000129.1:0-2676 GCA_035454825.1 Thermodesulfobacteriota bacterium
GGTTTCATAGGAGAGGGGTTGAAGAATGGGGCAGGAATTTCATGAGAATTTCATGGGTTCAAGCGAAGCATTTTCATCAGAGGCTGTGGGCGACGGTGAGAACGGTGTCAAATATAACAGAGACGGTTCCCTCTTGATTCCCACCTGATCATTCCTTTTATTCCGAGAGAAACAGAGAAATAGGTTTTTCTTTTTCATTCCTGTTGGTCATCTGATTCCTTTGGCTTGTATGATTTTCTATTCACCCCAAAGGAAAAGATGATGACGACGAGGAAGTGTCCCTATTGCCACACCCTTTTTGTTCCGACGCCAAGGGGAGGAGGCAAGCGGCAGAAGATCTGTGGAAAAGTTTCCTGTAAGAAAGCCCTCAAAGCAGAAAACAATGCCCACTGGAGACGGGCGAATCCTGCCTGCTGTCTCAACGACTACCCCCGGGTCAAACAATGGCTCGATCAGCATCCTGGGTACCTGAAGAAGTACCGAGCCGAGCATCCCGAATACGTCCAAAACAATCGCGAGGCCCAGAGGCGGCGGGATCGATGGAAAAGAGCCCGTCTTGATATACAAGCCCGAATACGAGAGCAACTCCCGGATATCACTCAGCAATTAAGGGAACTCCCCCTTCTTGATATACAAGCCTCGGAAACGCGCCAACCTCTTGAGATGACGCTGCTTTTAGGTTCTTTTTCCTGTCTTGATATACAAATTCAAATCGCCAAATCCGTCCCTCTGGATAATAATTTCATCATTCAGACCGGGGAGGACGGCCATGCAAGGCAAACGGGTTCTTGATCCGAAGCGGGTTCGCAAGATCGAGGGTTCTTTCAGCTGGATCGACCATCGGTTCATCACAGGAGGGTTTCTGAGGGACCTTTCGACCCTGGAAATCCTTCTCTATCTTTTTCTGGTAGCCGTTTCTGATCGAAACGGACTGAGCTTCTATTATGACGACCGAATTGCCAGCCTTCTGAAGATCGACCTTGCCGCCCTGGGACGGGCCAGAGAAGGATTGCTCCTGAGATCTCTGGTGGCCTATGAACCGCCGCTCTATCAGGTTCTCTCTCTGCCCCTTCGCCCCGTCATCCTGCCCTCTCGAGAGGAAAGGTCCCAAAGGGAAGACAAGATTGCTCGATCCTATTTCGAAAAGATCAAACAGATACTCCAATGAGGAGCCAACAGGAGAAGAGCCATGGATCCGATCTTTTGCAATCAGGTCAGACATCTTTATGAAGTGGAACGATTAAGCATCCGGCAGATTGCCAAAAAGCTTCGGGCTTCAACGAAGAGAATCTCCCGGGTGATTCGAAATGAGGCGATCACCCGGCCCGTTGTCGAATCCATTCTGAAACCTTATGAGCGGCTCATTGACCAGTGGTACCAGGAGTATCCGTTTTTAAAAGCCTCTCAAGTCTACGAGCGGTTAAAGGCCTATGAGTATAAGGGCGGTTATACCGTGGTCACCCTCTATACCCGGAAGCACCGCCAGAAACGGAGGCAGGCCTACCATGAACTGACGTTTCTTCCCGGAGAGGAAGTTCAAATCGATTGGATCGAGCAGCGGTTCCCCTGGGGAGTGGCGTATGGATTTGCCATGATCCTGGCCTACTCCCGATACCTCTACATCCGGTTTTACCCCCGGCAAAATCTGGAGTTTTTCCTGGAAGGCCATATCGAAGCCTATCGGGAGATGGGAGGCGTGGCCCGTCGACACCGGTATGACAACATCAAGACCGTCGTGATCGAGCGAAGTCCTGAATTGAAGTTTAACGCCCAGTTGCTCGACTTCGCCCGTCATTACGGTTTTTCGATTCATTTGTGTAACCCCTACCGGGCCAATGAGAAGGGGAGAATTGAAAGAGCCCTCAGAGATACCCGAGACTGGCTCCGGGTCAATCGCTTCGAGGATCTGAACGATTTAAACCGTAAAGTCGGCCTCTGGCGGATCGAAAGAAATCAGCGCATCCACCGATCCACGCAAAAGTCTCCCCTGGAAGCCTTAAAAGAAGAAAAGCTCAGAACCCTTCCAGCCCTTCCCTATCGCCCTTATCGGGTCGTCCCGGCCACGATCAGCAAAACCGGCTTCGTCGAGTTCGAGACCAATCGCTATTCTGTCCCCTCCGATTACAGCGAGAGGCCCTGTGACATCCTCGCCTATCCGGACCATCTCGAGGTCAGGATCAAAGGGAATCGGATCGCTTTCCATCGAAGACGCTTCGGTCGAAAGGAAAGGATCGAAGATCCCACCCATCGGGAGAAGCTTCTGCGAATCACTCCCGAGTTTAAGGCTCAGAGAATCTATGAGTTGATCGATCAGATGGATCCGGCTTGTCACCGCTTTTTACACGAGGCAGGACAGGATGGCCAAAAGCCTCAGGAGATTGCCTATGAGTTCTTTAAGCTCCTCAAGCACGTCTCCAAAGCCATGCTCCTGAGCGCCGTCCGGGAAGCCAATCGGATCGGAACGTTTAAAATCCGATATGTTCAAAGCCTCCTTCAGGTGCCCCAACTTCAACCCCCCAACCCCCTCTTTCCCCAGGAAAGCAAACTCTTGGACATTGACTACGAAAGGAGAAATCTCAAAGACTATGATGACCTTCTCTGAACTCTGGAAGTCCTTTAAGCTACTCGGAGACCCGCAGGCCCTCTCCAAAGAGGAAGTAGCCTTCTTGGAACGAT
>DATIGG010000130.1:0-4183 GCA_035454825.1 Thermodesulfobacteriota bacterium
AAGGAAATCCCCCATGAAAATAAGCATGGCGCAGTTTTTCCGCCTGACCATAGCAAGGAAATTACTCCTCGGATTCTTATCCTGTGCGATTCTGAGCGCCTTCATTGCCCTTATTGCTCTCTCCAACCTCCAGCGACTTAATGAAATCAATAACCGGATTATAAACCGTGATATTCCTCTGGCAGGAACTGCGAATCAAATGATTGAGACATTGCTGGCTCAAGATCTGTACGGGCGTCGTTCACTTATACTTACGAGTTCTGGCATGGAAGCACTCTTCTGGAAAAGAAGTAAAGAATTCGAAATCCTCCGCCGACAGATTGCTCATCTTCTAGAATCCTCCAATTTATCACGCCAGCGCCTAGCCATCCTCCACGAAGAATATAACGATCTTTATAAAAAAGGATATGAAAGGAGGAAAGCTTTTTCCCCTTCCGCCTTGCAGAATCATGATCGGCTGATGCGAACCAAACAGGAAGAAATCTTTGAACTGCTAAAAGGAATCTCTCGTGATGCCAGAAAGGACCAGGATGAAAGAAATCTAGAGACCCTGAGTATTGGTCAATCAGCCTTTTATACCATTTCGGGGTTGAGTATCGGCAGTTTCCTTCTGGGAATCTGCATCACCGTAATAATTATGTATAACATTTCTCGTTCGATCACGCTATTAAAACTTTCTACCCAGCAAATATCAGAAGGAGAGTTTGACCAACTACCCCAGGTTCGTAATCGGGATGAACTTGGAGAGCTATCCTGGGCTTTTCAGGGGATGGCTCAGAGGTTGAAACTAGTGGAGGAGGCGCGGGAAAGCCTGATTCAATCCCTTCGAGATAGCCTTGCGAAAATAAAACGATTACAGGGAATGCTGCCGATCTGCGCCTCCTGCAAAAAGATTCGTGATGACAAAGGGTATTGGAATCAAATTGAAACATATATTCTAGAACATTCTGAAGCGGAATTCACTCACGGTTATTGTCCTGACTGTATGGAGAAACTTTATGGTTCTTCCTTAAAAGAGGATTGTAATCAGAAAAAGGAATAGTTTTCTACTCAATGGACTGCACCCCTTGAGTTGGACAAAATGTGTTAGAGTAATGGGCAGGACCCCAGATCCCCGAGGCGGGGAGAAAGGATCTTGCCATGAAGCAACGCAGAACGTTCCGCACCGAATTCAAACGCCAGGTGGTGGAAGAGTACTTAAGCGGAGCCAGCACAGCAGCCCAGTTGATGCGCCGCCACGAGATTTCGTCCGGGCTTTTGTATCATTGGAAGGACCAATACACCAAGGGACGATTCGACAATCCCCCCTCCCACGAAGCAGCCCTGGAAGAGCGGGTCCGGCAGCTTGAGCAGCTGGTCGGGCGGCTGACGCTGGAGAACGAGTTCTTAAAAAAAGCCGTTCAGCGAAGCCTCGCACCGCCGAAGAAAAGCGCCGGTTCATCACGGAGCACCGTTTCCTCGTCGACAGCGTCGAAAGGGGGTGCGAGCTGATGGACCTGCCCCGGAGTACGTATTACTACCGGTCAAAGAGCAAGCCGGAGGCGGAACAGGAACTCCTGGAACGCATCGAGGCGGTCATTGAGGAGTTCCCCGGCTATGGATACCGTCGGGTGACCCGCGAACTTCATCGTCAGGGATTCCGGGATAATCACAAAAAAGTCCTGCGGATCATGAAAAAGCACGGATTAACGAAAAAACTCAGGCGCCGTTGGGTGTGTACTACCAACAGCAACCATGCTCATCGGATCTATCCCAACCTCATGCCCAACCTGCTGGTGACGGGACCCAATCAGCTCTGGGTGGCCGATCTGACCTACATCAGCATCCTGAGCGGCTTTGTATATCTTGCCATCGTCCTGGATCTCTTTGCCCGCCGGCTGGTGGGATATGCGCTTTCCCAGCGAATCGACACGGCCCTGTGCCTGGAGGCCCTCCGGATGGCCCTTGCCCAGCGCAAGCCCCCGGCAGGAATCATTCATCACTCTGATCGGGGCGTCCAGTATGCATCGGGCGACTACGTGGAGGTCCTCCATCAACACGGCTTCCGCATCAGCATGGCCCGCAAGGGGAATCCCTACGACAACGCGGCGGCTGAGAGTTTCATCAAAACCCTGAAATCCGAGGAGGTCTACCTCTGGGAATATCGAACCCTGAACGATGTCCAAAATCGGCTTCCTTACTTCCTTGAGGAAGTTTATAATCACAAACGGCTGCATTCCTCGATCGGGTATGTGCCCCCAGTGGAGTTCGAGGAATTGTTCTACCAAACCCAATCCTGTCCGCTTACCCTAACTGCATCTGTCTAACCGGAGGGGTGCACTCCATTCCCTTCTTATAGATCCTTCCCCATGCCATTCAAATCACCTCCTTATTCCTAGGTTTTTTTAACAAATTTTTTCAAAAGAGCTCTTAGCTTAGGGTGGATACCTCTTTTTTCGGGATTTGTATCTTCTATCCATTCTTCTGGGATTGGGCAGGTATTTATCTTTTTGACCGAAATCAAATTACCCATCTCCAAAAAGAACTGAACAAGGTATTTTTCATCCTGATAATTAATTATTTTGCAGTTAATCCTTCCTCCCATTTCTTTAATTGCCCATTCCAGTTTTTCCTGTGCTGTTTCAATTCCTTTTCTTATTTCCATAATCACCCTCCAAATATGATCCCCCCGTGCCTCGTCAGGCGTGGCCCTCACATAAATCCCTCACATTTCGAACATAGCAGCTTCAGCCCTTGCCAGTCTTCATCGGTCAAAGAGTCCGCCGATTCAAGCCCGCTGTTCAAAAATCTTGCCTTCAGAATCAGGGGATTGTCCTTGTGAGGACAGGGAAAAGTAAAAGAGTGGAGCCGTCTGCAATCGACGCAACTTTTCCCTATCTCGTCCATCTTCTTCTCCTTTGGGGCCGGCGGGAGTGATCCGCCCCCGTAGGTGATCAGCCTTGCCCTTTATTTTTTAAGTCAACCTCAAGATTGCCCATCACTTTTTGGATAATAAAGGGGCTGATCCTAAACATAGTTTCCCATCCATGTTAATTCCTTCCATGCTTTACTTCTTTTCTAAGAGAGCAAACCAATTATGTATTTCTTGGTCAGAAATTATCCATGGATTTATTTTTCTTATTTTCCCGCCTGATTCCCAATAAATGCCCTCTGCTTTGAGGTTGATAGAAAAAGAGGAATAGGCCGTCGAATGCTTGACACAATACTGCGTGTGTAAGTATGTAAAGTCTTTAAGAAAATGGGCAGAATCTCTATTGCTTTCATAATCCGGCCGAGGATATAAGCCAAGTTTATGTGCAGTCTGCTTTTCTAATCTCTCTTTTTCAATTCTTTCTAAAAGTCCGCTTTCAAAAAGGGTCTTCTTGTTTTTCATAATCTTTTGCTCTACGTGGTCTCTTCTTAAATCATCTTCTCCCTTTTCAGGCCAGGGCATATTATGCTCCTTTCTTTTGAGTTTCTCTTTTCGGCTTATCACCCTTGTGGCTCTTGACCCATTCGACCAGCTCGTCACGGTCGAAGAGGCGGCGCTTGCCCACCAAATAACTTGGCATTCCAGCGGCCAAGTGGTTGTAAACCGTTTGCCGACTCATCCCTAAAAACTCCATGACCTCATTGAACGAAAGAAATTTTTTCTCCATAGTCATATCTATCCTTATTAGTCTAATATAGTCTATTATGATCTTTTTTGTCAAGCCAAAAATGAAGGCATCTAAAAATAGTTTCCCGAGGTTCACTCTGATTTGACAACCGGCCCGAGATTCAGTAATTTCATAAGAAAAGGAGAAAGGAGGAGATATGAAACTATTGATTGGCGGAACTGTGGCCCTGATCATCGGTTTCCTCGGCCTGGCTTTTTGGTGGTTTGAGTTTCTCCTGGTCTTAAAAGGAGTCGTCCCCATCATTTTCGTCCTGGGGGGGGCCCTGGCCATTTACCTGGGAATCGAAGATACCAAGACCACAACCGCATCCCCGCCTGGAGAGGAGAAGAAAGAATAGATTTTATTCCCTTGATTTCAAAAAAGAGGCCCTTTCTATCCTGCAGAAAAGAAAAGGGCCCTTTGATTTAATTTTATTACTTCAAACCCTTCAGGGTTATCCTCTGACCGGTTGTCGACGGTCTGAGGTAGGATCACCCCCCACCACGATAATCCCCCCCTGAGGATGCAGGGAAAAAGATGAAAGA
>DATIGG010000131.1:0-13199 GCA_035454825.1 Thermodesulfobacteriota bacterium
ATTCTATCAGAAGGCCCTGCAACATGGCATCAAACCCATCCTGGGTTGTGAAATCTACGTTGCCTCCGGGAGTCGATTTGAGAAAAAGGCCGGGGAGAGGGAGGAAGGGTCCCACCATCTCACCCTCCTGGTCAAGAATGAGACCGGGTATTTCAATCTTCTGAAACTGGTGAGCTTGGCCCATATCGAGGGGTTTTATTATAAGCCCCGGGTGGATAAAGAACTCTTAAATCGTTATCACGAGGGATTGATTGCCCTGAGCGGATGCATGAAGGGAGAGGTGGCTGTCCGTGCATCCAAGGGAGAGATGAAAAACGCTCTTCAGGCCGCGCAGGACTATCGGAAGATCTTTGGAGCGGAGAGGTTTTATATTGAAATTCAGAACACGGGTGTTGAGAACCAGCTGCTCTTGAATCAGCGGCTCATTGAAATCGGACGGCAACTTTCCATTCCCCTTGCCGCCACCAATGATTGCCACTACCTCCATAAAAAAGACGCGAAGGCTCATGAGGTCCTCCTCTGCATTCAAACAGGCAAGACGCTTCAGGAAACTCAGCGGATGCGGTTTCCTTCCGAGGAGTTCTATTTCAAATCTCCTCAGGAGATGACCGACCTCTTCAGGGATTGTCCGGATGCCCTGTCGAACACCCTGGCCATTGCCGAACAATGCAACCTCGAGATCCGGTTCGATGAAAAACACATTCCGAGAATCACCGTTCCCTCAGGAGAAACCTCAGACAGTTACCTGGAGAAACTGGCCCGGGAAGGGTTGGAGAGGCGTCTTGCTCGTTATCAGGGTGAAAAGGATTTCAAGGACCGCGAGGTCCGCTACAAGGCCCGCCTGGAGGAGGAGCTCAAGATCATCAAATCGATGGGCTATCCGGGTTACTTTCTGATCGTCTATGATTTTATCCATCACGCCAAGAGTCAGGGAATTCCGGTCGGCCCTGGACGGGGGTCGGCTGCAGGAAGCCTGGTGGCGTATTCGCTCAATATCACCGACCTCGACCCGATCGAATACGATCTCATCTTTGAACGTTTTTTGAACCCTGGCCGAAAGAGCAGCATGCCGGATGTGGATATCGATTTCTGTATGGAAGGCCGGGAAGATGTGATCCGTTATGTAACCGAGAAATACGGGAAGGAGAATGTGGCCCAGATCATCACCTTTGGAAAGATGCAGGCAAAGGCCGTCATCCGGGATGTGGGCCGGGTCATGGGAATTCCCTATTCAGAAGTGGACCATATTGCCAAATTGATCCCGAAGCAAATCGATATCACTCTGGAACAAGCCCTGCATCAAGAGGGGGCGCTCAAAGAAGCGATCACAAAGGATCCCCGGATGGCCACCCTCTTCGAGATTGCGAAATCTCTGGAAGGATTGGCTCGCCACGCCTCCACCCATGCAGCCGGCGTCGTGATCGCAAATAAGCCTCTCATGGATTACCTTCCCCTCCAGCGCGGCCAGAATGGCGAAGTCGTGACCCAGTATGCCATGAAACAGGTGGAGGCCATTGGCCTGGTCAAATTCGATTTTCTGGGACTCAAGACCCTGACCGTTGTCGATCAAGCGATTCAACTGATTGAGAAGAACCGGGGGATCAAAGTTGAACTTTCAGAGATTCCCTTGGATGACCCAGAAGTCTATGGTTTGCTTGGAGCCGGCTCAAATCTGGGCATCTTCCAATTGGAAAGTTCGGGCATGAAGGATCTCCTGATCAAACTGAAGCCCCAGCGTTTCAAAGACATCATTGCCCTGGTGGCCCTTTATCGACCCGGGCCCCTGGACAGCGGGATGGTGGGTGAGTTTATCAAGCGCCGGCACGGCCAGGAGTCGATTCGGTATGAGGTCCCGGCTCTGGAGGAGATCCTCAACGATACCTATGGCGTGATCGTCTATCAGGAACAGGTGATGCGGATTGCGAGCACCCTCGCCCATTTCAGCCTGGAAGACGCGGATAATCTCCGGAGGGCCATGGCCAAAAAAGATGCCGGGGAGATGGAGCGCCAGAAAGAGAAGTTCCTCGAGGGAGCAAAGAAGAACCGGATTCCCCCCAAAAAGGCTGAAAAGATTTTTGAACAGATGGAGACCTTCGGTCGCTACGGTTTCAACAAATCCCACAGCGCAGCCTATGCCCTTCTGGCTTACCAGACCGCTTATCTCAAGACCCATTATGCCATTGAGTTCATGGCCGCCCTGCTCACCTGCGAAGCGCAAAACGTGGATAAGATCGTTAAATATATCTCCGAGTGCCGGGAGATGAAGATTGAGATCTTACCCCCTCATATCAATGAAAGCTTCAAGCATTTTGCGGTCAAGGGAAATCAGATCCGATTCGGTTTGGCCGCCGTAAAAAATGTGGGCGATGCAGCCATCGACGCCCTTCTCACCGAGCGAGGGGAAAGGGGTCCTTTCCGATCTTTTTTCGATTTTTGCCAACGGGTCGATCTCCGGCGGGTCAATCGACGGGTGGTTGAGAGCCTGATCAAGAGTGGCGCCTTTGATTTTTCGAACGTCCGCCGGTCTCAAATGCTGACAAGCCTCGAAGCCATCCTCAACCGTTCCCAGGCCATTCAGAAGAAGAAGGGAGAGGCCCAGATCAGCATGTTTGCTTCCAACCTCAAGGAGGAGGAACCCTACCCGGAAATCGAAGAGTTTTCCGAGAAGCAGCTCATCGCCTTCGAAAAGGAGACGGTCGGTTTTTACTTCTCCCGACACCCTTTGGCCCATTATGAGGAAGCCATCAAGAGAATCACTCAGGAGGATTCCTCGACCCTTTCGGAGCGACCGAACGGATCGGAGGTGAAGATCTGTGGCCTTGTCAGCGGATTGAAGGAGATCACGACCAAAAAGGGAGATCGAATGGCCTTTCTCACCTTAGAGGACATAAAAGGATTAGTGGAAGTGATCCTCTTTCCGGAGGCATTTAAGGCCAGTCTGACCTGGCTCAGAAGCGGGGACCCGATCATCGTACGGGGAACGCTTGACCTTTCGGACGAGCAGCAGGTGAAGATCAAGGGCATGGAGGTTCAGCCCCTTTCCGACGTGCCATCCCAAACGCCGAAGACGCTCCATATCCGAATTCCCTTTGCCTCCCTGACCCCTACCCGGCTCGCGGATCTCAAGGCCCTCCTCCTCACCCATCGGGGGGGGTGTCACGTGACGCTTCATATTACGAATGGAAACAGCGGAGAGACTGTCATTGCCCTCTCGGATCAATACGGGGTGGATCCCTCTCCGGTCTTCCAAACGATGCTGAAGCACCTCTTGGGATCCTCCCATCTCTCTCTCGAATGAACAGGAAACCTTATGGTCAAACACTCTCTCGATTTTGAAAAACCCTTGGTTGAACTGGAAGGCGAGATCGAACGTTTGAAAAGGTTATTTCAAGACAAACAGGTCCGTCCGGAGAGTCAACTCAAGAGTCTCGAGGAGAAACTCCACCGGTTAAAAAAAGATATCTTCTCCAGCTTGAACGCTTTTCAAATCACCCAACTGGCCAAGCACATCGATCGACCCAAGACATCGCACTATATCGGCTGGATGTCTGAAAGCTTTATTGAACTTCACGGGGATCGTTTTTTCGGGGACGATCCGTCCATCGTCGGAGGGATCTGTAAATTCAACGGGAGATCGGTCATTATCCTTGGTCATCAAAAAGGAAACGACGCAAGGGAGATGGTGTATCGAAATTTTGGAATGCCCCATCCGGAGGGATATCGAAAGGCCTTGCGACTGATGAAACTTGCCGAGGCGTTCAACAAACCGATTCTGACCTTGATCGATACGCCTGGAGCCTACCCCGGAGTGGAGGCAGAGGAGAGGGGGCAGGCCGAAGCCATTGCTCGAAATCTAAAAGTCATGGCATCCCTTCGAACCCCGATCCTTACGATTGTCATCGGTGAAGGAGGAAGCGGCGGAGCCCTCGCGATCGGTGTTGGAGATCGAATCCTGATGTTAGAATACGCGGTATACTCTGTCATCTCCCCGAAGGGATGCGCAGCAATTCTTTGGAGAGATGGGGAAAAGGAGAAGATGGCCGCCGATTCATTGAAACTGACGGCCCAAGATTTGCGACGGCTCGGTGTGATTGATGAGATTGTCCAAGAGCCTTTAGGAGGGGCTCATCGAGACCCCCAAGGAATGGCACGGTCTTTAAGGGAGACCGTCGAGAGACATTTAAAGGAACTGGAGTCACTCGGAACAAAAGAGCTCTTGGAGAAACGTTATGACAAATTCAGAAAGATGGGAACCTTCGTCGAGGAACAATTCCTGTAATGAGAGGCTGCTTGGCTGAAGCGTGAAACCCTTCCTTCGTCGCTTCTCGGAATTGAGACATCCTATGCCTGGAAAGGTCCAAGTTTTACCTGAAGCGCTCTCCCGAGTCATTGCCGCAGGCGAGGTCATTGAAAGGCCCTCCTCGGTCGTCAAAGAGCTCATGGAAAATGCGATTGATGCCGGTGCATCCGAGGTGGTGGTCGAATTGAAGGCAGGCGGCTTTCAACTCATTCGCGTTCAGGACAACGGCGAGGGGATGGATCGGGAGGATGTGCCCATTGCGCTTCAGCGCCATGCCACCAGTAAGATCAGAAGGATCGAAGATCTCTGTGCCATTCAGACATTAGGGTTTCGGGGAGAAGCCCTGCCGAGTATCGCCTCAGTTTCCCAAATGATCATCAAGACCCGCGCCCGCGATTCCATCACCGGGACCCGGCTGGCCTGCGATGGGGGAGAGATCAAGGCTCTTTCAGATGCCGGATGTCCGGCAGGAACAGAGGTGGAGGTTAGAAATCTCTTTTTCAATCTCCCCGTCAAACGAAAATTTTTGAGGTCGATCTCTCTCGAACTCCGTCATGCCTCGAGCCATTTTCTTCGACTGAGCCTTGCTCATCCATCGATCTCCTTCAAATTCATCCATGATGGTCGTCTGCTCCATGATCACTGGAGGACCGACTCCCTCAAGGTGCGGATGGAAACCATCCTGGGAAGAGAGATCTATGATCAACTCCAGCTTTTTGAACATGAGGAGGGAGAGATTCATCTCTCCGGCTTGGCCAGTCTTCCCACCTTCTCGCGCGGGAATGCCGAAGGGATCTACCTCTATGTTAACCGACGGTTCGTGAGGGACCGCGCGGTTTACAAAGCCATCCAAGCGGCCTATCGTCATGTCATCCCCCAGGGAAGATTTCCTGTGGTCGTCCTTTTCCTCGACCTGCCTCCCTCTGCAGTCGATGCCAATGTCCACCCGGCCAAGACGGAGGTCAAGTTCAGAGAATCAGAGAAGATCTTTCCAGCCGTCTTGGCCGCTCTCTCCTCCCTCCATGAACCTGTCTCTCCTTCTAAGGATACCCAATGGGCGGGTCATTCCAAAGCGAATCCCCATCCCGAGGCGCAGGCTCTTCCGTTGCCTTTTCCACGGTCGCGGAGCTATCCGCAAGGGGGATCCCTCGAGAGAGAAACGTTCGATTTCAAGGTTTGCGAAGGAGTTCCCCAGGAGGAAAGAGAAGAGAACGGACATCCCTTTCGTATCTTAGGCCAGATCCTCAATACCTATATTCTCTGTGAGAACCCGGAAAGTCTGATTTTTATCGATCAGCATGCTGCCCATGAGCGAATTCTTTTTGAAAGGCTAAAAAGAGCCTATGAAGCGAAGTCTCTTTCCGTCGTCCGATTCCTCACCCCGATTCTCATGGAGTGTTCCTCGGAAGAGACCCTGACGTTAACCAGTCATCTTCAGGACTTTCATGAAATGGGATTTGAGGTTGATCGGGTTGGAGAGAACGTTTTTGCCGTCCGATCGGTTCCCAGTCTGATCGATCAGGGAAATGCCAGAGAGGTGATTCGGAGGGTTCTGGAAGAGCTGATCTTTGAACAGCCGTTCAGGAAGGGGAGGGAAACCCTTCATCCGATTCTCGTCGCCCTTTCCTGCCATTCTGCCGTTCGGGCAAATTTTGGGCTCAAAAGCGAGGAGATAGAGGCCCTTGTGAAAAACCTTCAGGCCTTCCCTCTCTCCACCACTTGCCCTCATGGAAGGCCCGTCTTTTTCTGCTTTCCGTTAAGCGATCTCGAGAGACAGTTTAAACGGAATCCCCGCTGAGCGGCAAGATAATCAGTGCAAAATGTTCAATTATCAATCGGCAATTAGCATTGAAAGCCAGAACTGAATTTGATTCTGGAGTCATTGATAATTGGCCAATGCTAATGGATCATTGTCCAACGAGATTCTTAAAACGGTTCCTTGAGCACTCCTGACCGATTGCTCTCTTCATAATAGTCCGCGTTTCAAGCTTTCGAAGGGGAGACCATCGCGGTCCAGTCCTGAGACTCGCTACTCATCCAGGTCCTGGTTGAGGCCGTATTTCTCGAGCCGGTAGCGCATGGAGCGAAAATTGATCCCCAAGAGCTCTGCGGCCTTCTTCTTGATGCCATGGGTCCTATCCAAGGCCTTTAGCAGGAGGGTCCGTTCAATCTCTTCTACCAATTTTTCAAGGTTAACTCCCTCCGTGGGAATCTCAAGGTCCAAGCCCCCCTTCTTGAGGTGGAGATGTTCATCGAGATACGAGCGGAGATTTTGGGCTGTCAGTTCCTGATGGACTTCGAGGGCTACCGCTCTCTCGATGATGTTTTGAAGCTCGCGGACATTACCGGGGTATTCATAGTTGAGGAGCAGCTGAAGGGCATCTGGGGAGATGGTTGAAATCTCCTTGTTCAACTCTCCTGAAAACTTCTTTAAAAAATGGATCGCCAGGAGAGGGATATCCTCGTTTCTCTCCCTTAAAGACGGAAGTTTGATCTGGATCACGTTCAGCCGATAGAAGAGATCCTCCCGAAACCGTTTCTCCCTCACGGCCTCTTCGAGATCTTTATTGGTGGCTGCGATGATCCGGACATCCACCCGAATGTCTTCGGTGCCTCCAACCCGCTTAAATTCCCGGTCCTGGAGCACCCGGAGCAATTTCACCTGCATAAGCAAAGGAAGTTCGCTGATTTCATCGAGAAAAAGGGTGCCTTCATCCGCCACTTCAAACAGCCCCTTTTTAGTTGCGATGGCGTCGGTGAAGGCTCCTTTCATATGGCCGAACAGTTCGCTCTCGATCAAGGGTTCGGGAATCGCCCCACAGTTGAGCGTGACAAAGGGCCGGTCCTTTCGGGGGCTGTTGTAATGGATCGCCTTGGCAACGATCTCCTTGCCTGTCCCGCTTTCTCCGGTAATCAGAATGTTCGTCTTCGTAGGGCTCACCTTTTCCAGCAGGTCATAGAGAGCCAGCATCTTTGGGCTCTGCCCGATGATATTGTCAAAACGGTAGCGATCCCGGACGACCTGCTTCAAAAGGATATTTTCTTTCTGAAGGTTCTTTTTTTCGAGGGCGTTTTTGATGATGAGTTTGATTTCGTCGATCTTGAAGGGTTTAGAGATATAATCATAGGCTCCTTCCTTCATCGCCTTGATGGCCGTATCCGCAGAGGCATAGGCCGTGATCATGATGACGATCGTTTCTGGGCAGAGAGCCTTGATCTTTTTTAACACCGCAATGCCATCCATCCTCGGCATCCGGATATCAAGGAGAACAAGATCGAAGATGTCTCTTTCGAGAACCTTGAAAACCTCCTCGCCGTTCGAGGCAAGGGAGACCTTGTAATCTTCTTTTCTGAGCATGATCTCCAAGAACTCCCTCATACTCTGCTCATCGTCCACCACCAGGATCTTTTCCTTTAGCATTCCCTTCTCTCCTATGGTTGCGTTGGTAAAAGGATCGTAAAGGTGGAACCCCGTCCCACCTCGCTCTCGACCCTGATCAGCCCATTGTGGTTTTCGATGATCTTGTGGACGATCGAGAGCCCCAACCCGGTTCCTCCGTCTTTGGTCGTATAAAAAGGTTCGAAAATTTTATCCTTCTCATGGGAAACGATTCCCTTCCCTGAATCGGAGATGGAGATTTTGACCCACTCGTTCGGTCTGTGTGGATCCATTCCGTCCATTCTTTTCTCGAGACCGACGGTCAGTTCCCCCGTGTCACCCATGGCCTGAACGGCATTCAGAATGAGATTCCAGAAGACCTGCTTCATCTGATCGGGATCCACCAGCATACGAATGTCTTCGAGAGGCTGGGGGTAGCGGACCCGGATGCCTTCCGAATAATCTTGAGAATGGGTGAACAATTCGATCGTCTCCTCGAGGATACTCTTGATGTTCCAGAGACCCTTATTCGTTTTGGGCGGCTGGGCAAAAAGAAGAAAATCGGTGATCAGGGCATTGAGCCGCTCCGATTCCCGCAGGATAATATCCATTAAGCGTCCCTGATGGGATTCCAGAGCTAACTCGGACTTGAGTACTTGAATGGAGCCGCTCAGAGAGGTGAGAGGATTGCGGATTTCATGAGCCATGCCTGCTGCCAACTGATTGATGGCAGCCATTTTATCGAGACGCTTCACCTGTTCTTCCATCTCCTTGAATCGCGTGATGTCTTGAAAGATGAGCGTCCGGCCGAGGAGGGATCCATCGGGAGCCGGTAACGGAGAAACGGAAAAGCCGAGATAGATCTTTCTCCCCTCCGGATTGATAAACTGGGTTTCGTACCGCTGATACTCCGAGAGCGAATCGGACACCGTCCTTACCGATTCGTCAGCGATACGGTTCAGGGTGGGAAAGAGGTCGTAAATGGATGCTCCCTGAGTACTCACTCCGTCCAGGCCTAAAATCCGCTCAGCGGTTCGATTGAGGAAATTGATCTTTCCCTGAAGATTGACCGTAAGCAGGCCGCTATCCAAACTCTGGATGACGTTCCGGTTAAAGGTTTCCAGTTGATCGTAGTCGACTTGTTTCTGGGTGAGCTCGATTTTCTTTTTTTCGAGCTCTTCTGCAATGAGGCCGCTCAAAGAGGCGACAATAAAGAACGAGGTCATGTAGATGAACAGGGAATAGAAGATCGGACTCGCCTCATACGAATGGGAGGAACCGACGGGATTGATCCACTGACTGAACTGCAAGAGCAGGATGAGAGCATACAGAACGGTCGAAAAGGAGGCGGAGAAAAAGGCGCCCTTTCGAGAGAAGAAGAGGGTGCTTTCGATGATGGCAAAGAAGTACACCATGGGGAAAATGCTTTCTCTTCCCCCTGTGAAGTAGATCAACCCCGCAATCAAAAGGTGATCCACGAAGATCTGGAAAGAGAGTAATTGGTTCAGGTCTTTCATTCTATTTAGAAAGAGGGCGTAGAGGATCGTCGCCAGGTAGAACAGGCCGATATAATAGTAGAACGCATCGGTGAGGAAAAAGAAGAAATATTTCTTTTCTGAGACTTGAAACAGGAAGGTAATCGCAAGGAGGCAGGTCAGGATGATGAGGCGGCCTAACATGAGGCCTTTGACACGCTTAACCCCTTTCGGATCAGAAACGTGAGATCGGGTATCTGGTGAATTCATGCGGCATGACCCGGGTTCTTCCCCGCCAAAGGTTCGTCCTCATCCAACGGGTGAATAAGTTAGCCGATGGCAGATGCCATGTTGAAGATCGGCAAGTACATCGAGATGACAACCCCGCCAATCACGACACCCAGAAAGATCATAAGAAAAGGCTCCAGAAGAGAGGTCAGATTGGCGACTGTAATATCCACTTCTTCTTCATAAAACTCGGCAATCTTGGAGAGCATGGAGTCCAACGCTCCCGTCGATTCTCCCACCGATATCATCTGAATGACCATTGGAGGGAAGATCCCGCTGCGGCCCAGGGGCTCCGCGATCGTTTCACCTTCCCGGATGCTTGCCCGGGCATTGAGGATGGCGTCTTCCACGGTTCGGTTTCCAGCGGTCCGTGAAACAATCGTGAGCCCATCCAGGATGGGAACACCGCTGCTCACCAGTGTTCCAAGCGTGCGGGAGAACCGGGCGACTGCCACCTTCCTGAGAAGGGTCCCAAAGACGGGTAGGTTTAGGAGAAGGCGATCGATGAGCGTTCTTCCCCGATCGGTCTGATAAAATTTTCGGAAGAGGTAGACCCAAAGGATCATTGCCGGAATAAAAAAGAACACATATTTCTTGATGAGTTTGCTCAGGGTGAGAACAATCAAGGTTGGAAGCGGAAGCGTTTGGCCTGCCGATTTAAACATCGTCTCAAAGACGGGGATGACGAAGATCATTAAGATCATCACCACGATCACCGCCACGCCGACGATGGTCGCAGGGTAGACCAGCGCGGATTTGATCTTCTTCTTCAGGGCCTCCGCCTTTTCGATATAGCTTGCCAGCCGGATCAAGATATTGTCCAGAATACCGCCTTCTTCCCCTGCCACGACCAGGTTCGTATAGAGATCATTAAACGTCCTCGGGTGTTTTCTCAGGGCGCCCGCAAAGGTGGATCCTCCTTCCACATCTTCCCGGATCTGACGGATGATGTCCTTGAAGACCCGGCTCTCTTGTTGGGAGGAGAGGATTTCCAGAGACTGGACGAGAGGCAACCCTGCATCAATCATTGTGGCCAACTGGCGCGTAAAGATGGCAATCGACCGCTGTTTCACCTTTTTCTTAAAGGGCAGGGAGAGTTTAATCTCTCTTCCCTTGGCACCGATCTTTGTGGGGACGATATTCTGTTGTCGGAGATGGATCCGGATAGCAGCCTCGTTCGGGGCTTCCATCTCACCCTTCTTGATCGATCCTTTGAGCGTCTTTCCTTCCCATTTATAGATTGGCATAGGGTCGTTCCTTCCTCATGGGTTTATACCCTCGTGAGCCGGTCTTTCCTTCCAGCCCCGGGCATGAGGTTCGAGGTGACCAACATTTGACGGAGTTCTTCGGGATTATGGCTTCGCTCCACACAATCTTCGAGAGTGATGAGATGGCGCTCATAGAGAGAAAGAAGGGCTTGGTTCATCGTCTGCATTCCAAACTTTGTCTGTCCGACTTGCATCAGGGAATAGATCTGCTGAATTTTATCCTCACGAATCAGGTTTCGGATGGCGGGGTTCGGGATCATCACTTCCATGGCGAGGACTCGTCCCTTTCCCCCGGCCCTTGGAAGCAGTTGCTGGGCCAAGACGCCTTCCAGGACAAAGGAGAGCTGAGTCCGGATCTGTTGTTGTTGGTGAGGAGGAAAGACATCAATGATACGGTTGATTGTCTCCACACAGGAGTTCGTATGTAAGGTCGCAAAGGTCAGGTGTCCGGTTTCGGCGGTGGTCAGGGCTGCCTGGATCGTTTCAAGGTCCCTCATCTCCCCAATCAGGATAATATCGGGGTCCTGTCGAAGGACATGTCGAAGGGCCGCGGTAAAGCTCTTGGTGTCTGAGTTGACCTCGCGCTGATCGACAATACACTTTTTATGGCGATGAAGGTATTCAATCGGGTCCTCAATGGTGATAATATGATCGCTTCTTTCATTATTGATCTTGTCGATCATGGCTGCAAGGGTGGTCGATTTTCCTGTGCCGGTTGGACCTGTAACCAGAACCAATCCTCTGGGTTTCTTGATCAGCTCATTAACGATTGGAGGAACCCCAAGTTCGTGGAAATTAAGGATGTCGAAAGAGATGGCCCGGAAGGCCCCGGCCACAGCGCCTCGTTGCATGTATATATTTCCACGAAATCGGCTTAACCCTTTAATTCCAAAAGAGAAGTCCAATTCATTCTCTTCTTCAAAATTATGGCGCTGGGCATCGGTTAAGACACTGTAACAGAGTCTTTTCGTGTCAGGGGCCGTGAGGATCGTCGGATCGAAGCTCACTATTCTCCCATCGACCCGAAACGTGGGAGGAGCCCCTGTGGTAATATGGAGATCAGAGGCTTTCTTTTCAATCACCAATTCGAGTAATTTCTGCAATTCGATCATCTCCTACCCCAGTTTGTTCGTTAGGATCTATCGATCTTCGACGGTTGCCCGGAGGACTTCTTCGATCGTCGTCACTCCTTCTCGAATCTTCACGATACCGCTTTGCCTCAGGGTCTTCATCCCAAGACGAATCGCCTCTTTCTTGATTTCAGAGGTGGATGCTCTTGATAACACGAGTTCTTTAACTTCTTCCTTCATCGGCATGACTTCATAGAGTCCCACCCGTCCCTTATAGCCCGTATTGCTGCAAATCGGGCACCCCTTGCCTTTGAAGGTGGGAAAAGATTTCACCTCGTCGGGTAGAACCCCAAGATCAATCAACAGTTGGGGATGAACTTTAATCGGTTCTCTGCAGTCGACACAGACTTTACGGATTAAGCGCTGGGCCAGAATCAAGATGACCGCAGAAGAGATCAAAAAGGGTTCAATTCCCATATCGATGAGCCGCGTAATCGTCCCGGGAGCATCGTTGGTGTGAACCGTGCTCAATACGAGGTGGCCTGTTAAGGCGGCTTGAATGGCGATCTGGGCTGTTTCGAAGTCCCGAATCTCTCCCACCATAATAATGTCGGGGTCCTGTCGGAGAAAGGAGCGGAGGGCTGACGCAAAGGTGAGACCAATCTCCTCGTGCATCTGGACCTGATTGATGCCCATGAAGTTGTACTCAATCGGATCTTCCGCAGTCAGGATATTCTCACTCTCTTTGTTCAACTCCGACAAGGCAGAGTAGAGGGTCGTCGTTTTTCCGCTCCCGGTGGGGCCGGTGACGAGGATCATCCCAACAGGTTTGCGAATGGCATTCGTTAAATCGTGAAGGGAAGATTCTTCAAATCCCAGTTTGGTCATATCGAGCTGCAAGGCCGATTTGTCCAAGAGACGAAGAACCACTTTTTCCCCAAAGAGGACAGGAACGGTCGAAACACGAAAGTCCATCTCTCTTCCCTTGCCCAATCTCAACTTGATCCTTCCATCCTGGGGTAATCGTTTTTCAGCAATGTCCAGCTTTGCCATGATTTTCAATCGGGAGGTAACGGCATTCTTGATCTGGATGGGAAGTGTCATTTCTCTCCGCATCACTCCGTCGAGGCGGTAACGGACACGAAGATTCCTTTCGTAAGGCTCGAAATGAATATCGCTGGCTCCCAGTTTGATCGCCCGGAGCAATATCCCATTGACAATCTTGATAATGGGACCTTCAATTTCAGCCAGATCATCTGAGGCCTGGGTATCCACCACCTCAACATTGTCAATCGCTCCATGGACAAGCTTGTCAAATTCTCCCACATCGACCATCTCTTCATCGAGCAGGCTGACCCCGTTTTCCGTGTCTTTATCCTCGTCGAGGGCGTAATCGGCCGCGTGAAAAGAAGAGGAAAC
>DATIGG010000132.1:0-4165 GCA_035454825.1 Thermodesulfobacteriota bacterium
CAGAAATCCCAGAATGTCGGTGAACCAGAGTCGAATAAATTTGACATCATTATCCTTTGCCAATTTCAACACGTGTTCCTTATCCTTGTCACTCATCGTAAACCTCCTTTGATTTGAATTCATTTTTCCTTCGTAAGAAGGCGTCTCTGAGTGACCTGCAGGCCAGAGTCAAAGACGCCTTCGACCGCTTCAATTGTATCTGTTGCTAATGGGAATTAGCAAATCTCATGCCGTTTATCAACGTTCCCAAAGGAAAAATAAAGAATTCATAATTTACTGATTTTAAAAGCTAATCATTCAAGGTCCGAAAAACAATGGAATGACGAGCACCTTCAGTGCCGGGAATGGATGATGGATTTTGATCTCCCTGTTAAAAAAAGAGCATCGAGTTGACCTGTTCGACGACAGCCAAGTCATTGTCCTTCAAGGCTGAAGTGCCGCTCAAGGCAGGGGTTAATGGCAGCAATCAGAATGGAAAGGGCAGGGCAGGCAGGGTGAGGCAAGGAGTTGGACTTCCTCGACAGAGTCCGTGTAACGTATTACACTTACCCTTTAGCATCAGGAGTCAATGTTCAACTTTTGGCGAGGTCGGAGAGGAGAAACAATGTACCGAGTTGCTATGGATATGATCGAGTTAGTGGGATACACCCCTTTGGTGAAAATCAATCATATCAATCCGAACAAAAAGGTGAAAATTTATGCAAAGCTGGAGCGATACAACCCAGCAGGCTCTGTCAAAGACCGCATTGCAAAATATATGATTGAATATGGAGAGAAGGAAGGCCTCCTGACGAAAGAAAAGATTGTCATTGAGCCCACCAGCGGGAATACAGGAATTGCTTTAGCAATGATCTGCTCAGTCAAGGGGTATCGATTAGAGTTGGTGATGCCAGAGACTATGAGTATGGAGAGAAGAAAGATCCTCACCGCCTACGGGGCAAAGATCGTCTTGAGCGAGGGAACGAGGGGAATGGATGGGGCTATCGATTTGGCCAAGGAAATGGCAAAGGACCCGAAATATTATATGCCTTATCAATTTGAGAACAAATACAACGTCCTTGCCCATTATGAGACAACAGGTGAAGAAATCTGGAGGGCGACCCGGGGAAGGGTCAGGATGTTCGTGGGTGGACTTGGGACGACGGGGACACTCATGGGTGTCTCGAAACGACTTAAAGAATATGACTCTGAGATCAAAATCGTTGGCGTGGAGCCCTACCCAAATTCGAAGATCCAGGGGTTGAAAAACCTGACCCATCAATATGTGCCAGAAATCTACGATGACAGCCGGCTGGATGAAAAGATCAATGTCACGGATGAAGATGCGTTTGAGATGGCAAGACTCCTTACGATCCGGGAGGGGATATTTTGCGGGATCAGTTCCGGAGCGGCCATGTGGGGGGCCTTTGAAAAGGCAAAAGATTTGGATCATGGTGTGCTCGTAACCCTTTTTCCGGATGGCGGAGAGAAATACGTGAGTACGCCCCTCTATGAGCCCAGTAAGTGTTTCGAGTGTTTGAAGAAGAATCAGATTCCTACCTGCATGACAGAGGAATATGTCACTGCCTTGGAGTGCCTCGTGAAGAATGGGAGCTAACAATTTCCCCTGTTTGATTCCGGAAGAGGAGGTTTCTATGACGGAAAGATGTGAACACAAATCGAGGAAAATGCTCGAAAGGAAGGTACTCGACGAGGAAGAAATACCCTGTGCCTATGCGGCGACCGTTACCAAGACTACCTATGAGATGCTTTTTGAATGCAGGGACTGCGGAGAAAAATGGACTGAAACGAAAGAGGATACAAGATTTGATTAATACAGCTTTCTAATGCGTAGTCATTGAAGATTTTAATGAGAAGATGTCGCAGGCTTGTCCGTCAATGAGAATCTTGTCCGAATCGCAGAGATAACCTTTAGTGATTTGTATGCTTGAATCTGAAAAGATGTTGCACCATTGAACATTGATATAGGCCAGGGGTGTTAATCGGTAATAGAGAATTAGAGAATCACATCATGGGCGCCTTGAATGTAGTAACTGGTCGTCCGACTCACATCCACGCAATCTCCCAAAACCAGGTTTGGGGCAAACAAAAGAATAAATGCTAACAAAATAAAGATATTTCTTTTCATTCGTCCGTCGGCCTCCACATCATGATCCATGATCTTTATTTCATTTTAACATAAGAGGGTCTAAAACTCATAGATAATTTACGAGAAATGACTTTTGGGGATTTTTCGGGGAAATTGACAAAAGAGACATCTTCGCATAAATTATATTGACCAGACTAAATTTCCGGGGGAGGTTTTATGGATGTCGATCAATTGCTGGAGCTAATAAAGAAGTTAGATTCAAAAAAGCAAGGGAAGAAAGAAGAACTTGAAAAGCTTCAAAACTTTTTCGAAAGGTTTCACCTTTTGAACCGAAAATATCTGGACAAAGAGACTTTCGAAAAAGCCCAGGAGTCGATTCCTTCCATGGCTGAGGCAATCGGGAATACGGTCCGGTTTCTGGATGATGAGATTGCCCGGCTTCGAAGCAAAAGGTCAAAACTCCCTTATGAAAATGTCGAGCTCAACGAGATGCAAAAAGCTCACGCGAAAAACGAACTGTTATTGAAAGAATATCTGGCGAGTTTTGAAGAGTGAAATTACCCTGGAGGGCCTTAGGTCCTCATGCATAGCCTGAGCCACTTCGCCGCGACGAAGGCCCGTAGACAGAATAAGAATAAATCGGGTTTTCAGCGATCGAGTTTCTTCTTTGCCATTATCGCACATCCCTGAAGGGCACAATCCTCCCTAACAACGATTTCGAAACTGGGAAGCCGTCTTCTCTTGTAGTCCAATAGGGCCTGGTTCGCCCTTCCTCCTGTCAGGTAGATGACTTTGTCGAGTTCAACCTTCTTAGCCATTTTTTTCAGGAGACTTCTTGTGCGGTCAAGGATAGCCTCTGAGATGGCATAGAGACAGTCCTCCCGACTGGTGCTCAGGGTTAAGCCCGAGAAAGAGGCTTTCTTCTGCTTCAAACTGGTCCGATCTCCGGCAAGATGAGGGATAAACTTGACGGTCGCCCTCCTCTTCCCTCTTAAAATGGTATAAAGATAAGAGTCGTAGAACTCCTCTTCATTTATCTCTTTGCAAAACTGGGAACGGAACCACTCCAGGGCAAAACCTCCTGTAGTAAGATCAAAAGCGAGCCACCGGTTCGGAAGAGGGTGGGTACGGAGGTAATATTTCTCGTCAGGGATTGGCTTACTCAGGCAGACCGCTAAGAGTTCTCCACTTCCGGAGATATTCAGGATCTGGCCGTTTTCAAGGACTCCTGCTCCCAATGCCGCGCTCGATGTGTCATTTGAACCCATCAGAACCGGGGTCCCTGATCTCAATCCGGACGCAGAAGCGACGTCCTTTGTCACCTTACCGACGATTTCAAGGCATTGAACCACAGGAGGAAGTTTGTGGATGGGGATTTCAAAGGCTTGGGCAAAGTCTTCAATCCATCCAGTGCAGGCAACGGTATGATAAAGGCCTGTCAGGGAGGCATTGGTTGGGTCAATGCACCAGTTCCCGGTCAACCTCTTGAGAAAAAAAGTGTTCATGTGGCCGAACTTATAGGTCTTTTGAAAGATTTCGGGTTCTTTTTCTTTGATCCAGAGGAGACTGGTCAAAGAAATTCCCCCCGGGTAGGGGAGGTTTCCCGCCAGATTAAGAAACCTCTCTTTTCCGATTAAAGCGAGTGCTTCTCTTGCCTGCTTCACGCTCCTTCGGTCCCAGTGTATGATGGAGGGATAAAGAGGATTGCCGGATTCATCCATCGGGATCAAGGAAGGGCTAAGTACACATTGAACGACAAGCTCCACTTTATCTAAATAATCCTTCAGCTTTTCGGTAACGTTTAAAAACGCGCTCCAGATCCTTTCAGGGTCCATCTGAACATGCATTCCATAGGTTTCATAGGTGTAATCGACCTTGCCAGTGACGACACGGTTGCAGTTTCGATCAAATAACCCAGCCTTTAAAGAGGAGGTGCCAATATCGAGCCCCAAAATATAAAATTTTGTTTGCATTTATGCTCTCCTTTAGTATCCCATCTTAAGCCAGGCTTAACAGCTCCTTCCAAAGATATTCCTGAAGGGGAATTCCGTTCTTCTTCCTTTCCATCTCCTTGAG
>DATIGG010000133.1:0-9803 GCA_035454825.1 Thermodesulfobacteriota bacterium
GTGAGACCACTTTTTACGAAGCCATCATATCGCGCATTAAGTGTAATTGAAAAGTTTCGGTCAAGTAAATAATAGAAAAGGGGAAAATAAAATGAAAACGAAGATTTTTATGATTGGAATGATGGTTGTGTTGTTACTAACAGGCGGCGCAAATGCGATGATGGGCGGAGGAATCACTCCTGGACCAGGGGGAGGACATATGGGTCCGGGGCCCGGTCCAATGCCTGGACCGAATCCCGGACCCGGCTGGGGCCATATGGGCGGTGGATTGAGTAGTGGCATGGTTGGAGCCGGCGGTATGATTCAAGGGATGATGGGAAATACCGTCTCCCATGGATATTTGGATGTCTTCAATCCCATAGACACGCCTGATGATGCAAGGGCAGCTATCGAGGCATTCATTGGTGCATCAAATAGCAGCCTCCAGATCTCCGAACTCTGGGAATACGGAACAGTTTATAAGGCAGAGCTTTCGGATACCAACGGCGCAAAGGCGTTCGATCTTATTGCAGATAAATTCACCGGCGTGGTCATGCCGGAGATGGGTATGTCCATGATGCTCAACGCAAGTTACGGCAAGGGTCTTTACAAGACATCTACTTTTGCAAGAAATCTAACCATCACTCCAGATCAGGCAAAGGATTATGCTCAGAATTTTGTAGACAACAATCGGCTCGGATATATCCTCGGAACACCTGAAACTTATCCTGGCTATTACAAGTTCCATACGACATCCGGTGGAGCGTTTGGCATGGACATCATGGTGAATGGGTACAATGGTGAGATCTGGATGAACACAATCCTTGGACTGCCAGTTGCAAAACACTAGATAAGTTTTACCGAACCGGGGCTTTTCATACTGCAGGGAGGCCCGTTCTGTCTTTTGTCTCGATTGATTGTACCGCCATAATTAATTTTACATAATTGTGAGCAATTCTTTATGAGAACTGATATTCTACTCAGACAAATAAGCCATGTAACCCCACCCCCACCCTGCCCCTCCCCCTGAAGGGGAGGGAAATCGTCACGACCTTCGCGTGATTCCTCCCCTTCAGGGGGAGGCAAGGAGGGGATGGACACCCATCGGAGTAGTATTAAACTCACCATGATGTAAGATAAATGATACCCTTAGAATCTCCGCTTTCGTAGGAATGACGGACTTCATTTCCTTTTTGCAGGGCAACCAAATGAATGATTTCATCCATTTAATCTTACCGGAATAATGGTCCAAGGATTGAATCATAAGGTCCCATCATGGTTGAATGTTCTGCTGTTAGTGGCGATTTTTTTAACCCTGAGCCTGGCACTCGTTTTGGCATACAGGGGGTGGAAAGAAGATCATGCCTTACACCATTCCGACCGGAAGGGGGGTACCGAAATCATTGCCGATATCACGGTTAATCTCAGTGGCATTCCCTATCGGGAACATTGCATGACGTGTCACCCTCAGGGAAGGGCAGCAAAATTACCGGGTCAGCCCATGGTATCCAGCAAGCACCCAGAGATTATCCCCCACTCCATGGACGATCTCGGTTGCACGGGGTGTCATCTGGGAGAGGGCATGGCCCGTGATCCCATTATCTCCCATGGACGGGTCGGCGTGGAAGCACGAAAAGTCCTGGCAGGGGAGGGTGTACAGGCGAGCTGTTACCGATGCCATGAGTTAAAACCGCTTCCGGGGGCAGAGAAAGCCTGGGAAGGGTTCCAACTATTCTCTGCGAATGCCTGTGATACCTGCCATAATGTCGATGGTCTAACGGGAGGAATCTATGGTCCCGACCTCAGCGCGGTAGGTTCTTCATTGAGCCTCAGACAGATTCAAGATTCGATCATTGACCCAAAAGCAGACCCGGAAAACTCGATCATGCCGAAATTCAGTCTTTCTCCTGACCAGGTCAAGGCCATATCTTATTTTCTGAAAAGCCGGATGAAGGAATCGCCTTACGAAACGCCGATGGTAAAAATGGTGAGGATAAAGAAGCAGATGCAGACCACGGGAAAAGGCCCGGAGAAGATTTCCCACAAGGCCGGAGAGATTCTCCGGGAGAAGAAATGCCTGACCTGCCACAAGTTTCAAAAGGAGGATGGTCAAATCGCTCCTGACCTCTCCTACATGGCTTACATGAGGGATAAAAATTATATCAAAGACTTCCTCTACAGCCCCGGAAGACGAATACCCGGAGCGATTATGCCATCGATCAGCCTGACCCGGGAAGAGGAAGAAGAGATTGTTCGTTCTTTGCAGGAAAAGAATATCGAGAATCACCCCTATGGGATGAATCCGAAGCACCTCTACATGATGCTCTGTCAAAGATGCCATGCAGCCCAGGGAGACGGATTAGGAATGATCCAGCCCAATTTAGCAAATTTTCCCCGGGCCTTTTGGAAGAATGGTCAATTCTTCAGGCGCATTCCGGATGAAAGAATCATCAAAAGCATCGAAAAGGGCATTCCGGGGACCTCCATGCCACCTTATGGAGAGCTACTCGAGCATGAGACCGTTAATTTGATCGTTGACCTGCTCTTTCGTGAATTCATCCGCGCGGATAGGAAAGATAAAAGTCCTGCTCCAACCCTTCCTCAAAAACCAGTGAGCATTCTTACCAGGGAAAAGGGAAGAAAAGAGTTCACAAAATATTGTTCCTCATGCCACGGGATTGCCGGGAACGGAAAGGGGCCGGAGTACTTAAAATACCTTCCCAGACCCAGGGATTTAACAAATCAGCCCTATTTCCTTTCCTTGACCGATGAGCGAATTGCTCTTTCTGTTTATTATGGGGTTCCGGGTACGGCGATGCATCCTCTTGAGGGCAAGATCTCCCCGGAATCGCTCTGGTCCTTTGTTAATACGATCCGGGAACTTTCTAAGAGCCATGGAAAAAGCAGCAAATCAACCCTTCGGCTCTCTCAGGGAGGGACCGGAGAGTTTGACTTCGGCGTGAGTCCTCGAGCTGATCTCGGGCCGAAGGCTCAGTCGAACGCTCAGGGTTGATCCTGAGCGCGCCTTTATCCCCGCTCTGAAGAGCGGGGTTTGGGCGCAGTCGAAGGATCAAATGAATAGACGCGACTTTCTTTTTAAAGGAATGTTCGTTGCCGGCCTTGGATCTGTATTAGCAGTCCTTACCTGGATATTTTTGAATTTATGGACTGCAGCAGGCAGATTTTCATCTGCTCGATGGGTCCTGGTTGCTCCCTTGAAACGTTTCCGATCCGACAGCATCGTTCCTTTTCCGGAATACAAGGTTGCTATCCTGAGGACGGGTCAACAGATTGGAGCCATTAGCCTGGAATGTACCCACCTGGGCTGTCTTCTTAACGTAGTGGACCAGGGGTTTTTTTGCCCCTGTCACGGGAGCGATTTCGGACCTTTAGGAGAGGTCTATTCAGGACCGGCGACGGTTTCTCTTCCATGGCATGACATCATGGACCGGGAGGACAAAATTTGGGTTCACCTGGGAACGAAACTGAAGAGTCCTAAATGGCTCATGTTGGACGGGGACCCCGGGGCGGGCAGAAAAATTGACCCATGAAGACACGGACAAATTTCTACAAACATCTTCATCCGCCGTTGATCCGGAGTAGAACCCTTGATCCCTTAGCAACTTTGGGATTGGGGATCATCTGCATGACCTGCCTTCTCTTGCTCGTGGCAACAGGTCTAACCCTGCTGCTCTATTACGTGCCTCATCAGGACGCTGCTTATGACCGGATCCTACACATTATAACTACCTTGAGATATGGAAAGGTCATCAGGAACCTACATTATCTGGCAGCCAATGTTCTGCTCATTGCGGGGATCCTGCACCTGTCCAGGGTCTTCTTCACGGGGAGTTACAAAGGCCGCTGGCTGAACTGGATCTATGGCCTTCTTCTTCTTGCCCTCATCTTCTTGAGCAACTATACTGGATACCTTCTCCCCTGGGATCAAACATCCTATTGGGCGATCAAGGTAGGTTCTAACCTGACCACATACTTTCCCTGGGTTGGTCCTTCCATCAGGAGTTTCCTTTTGGGAGGCGAAGATATTGGGCCTGAAACCCTGATCCGGTGTTTTGCGTTGCATGTCGCTGTTTTGCCATTTCTTTGGGCCACACTGACTTCTCTTCATCTCTGGCGGATCAGAAAAGACGGAGGGCTGGCAGCACCTGAGGAGGAGAAATCCGTCAGGTTCCCCTCCTATCCCTGGCTTTACAGGGGAGAACTGGCAGTGGTATTTCTCACCCTGACCCTTCTTTTTTCGTTATCCCTTTTCATTGGTGCTCCCCTCTCTGATCGCGCAGATCCACTCCATCCGCCAAATCCGGCAAAGGCTCCCTGGTATTTTGTGGGGATCCAGGAGATGTTGAGCCATTCGGCAACATTGGGCGGGGTAATTATACCGGTCTTGATCGGCCTTTTTTTAGTTTTTTCTCCCATGATAGACCGGTCGAAAGAGACAGGGGGAAGGTGGTTTGGAAAAAAAAGGTTAACACTTAACCTAATCTTTGCTCTGATTTTCTTGGGCCAATTTTCTCTGATTATCGTTGGGCAATGGTTTCGCACGAAAAATTGGGTTTTTAAGTTTCCCTGGTAATTCAGTCTAGTCACGTGGTCTCGTAGTCTTATGGTCTTATGGTCAAGACCCTTGCTCACTGTGACTATGCGACCATCCGACGATGAGACCATGCGACAGAGCGATTTTGCGCTATGCGATTTTCTAATGACAGAGGAGGAAAAAATGAGAACTTCAAAAATGGTCATTCTGATTTACGTAATAATTTTTTCTGTTCTATTGGTAGGCACGGCCTTTTCATCGGATAAAGAGAAAGAACTAAAAGCGATTGGTGAAATGCGTCTTAAAGAACTTACTAACAGAGCCAAGGCAGCCCTCGATAAAAAATACCCGGGTGAAGATTGGGAAAGATACAAATTCCCCAAGTTCGTTTATATCAGTGATGCGGTACAGACCGGGTATAAGATTGCCGTAAAAAGACCGGAATTACTGGCTAAATTTTCCTGCTACTGCTTCTGCGAGGGGATGGGACACAAGAATCTCGCCTACTGCTTTTTGGAGAAGGGTGCAGCCGGAGGAAATTTTGATGACCATGCTTCCACCTGCAATGTCTGTTTCGCCCAGGCAATGATGGCATTTTTATGGGATGAGATGGGCGCCGCGGATGCGGAGATGCAAAAAGCAATGAAGGAGGCTTACGGGAAATAGAGTGCTCGGTATTGACTGACCGAACTGTGCGGCAAGCCTCTTATTTACTCTTTCCTCTTGGAGTAGAATTGGGCCAATCGGTTTCTTGCCTCACTGAAGTCTCCCAAACTGGAGTAGGCGTTAATGGTCTCAATACGGAGCGCGTCATCCAGAGTGCGACCGACCATATCGAGAATCGTTTCCTTGGCAGATCTGATCGCCTGTTGGCTGTTGGTCATGATCATTGATGCATACTGCTCCGCCGCCTCCACGAGATTTTCCTGCGGAACCACCTTGGTGACGAGGCGCAGCCGATAGGCCTCTTCTGCAGTGACTTCGCGTCCGGTAAGTGTGAGTTCTAAAGCGGTAGCAAGCCCAGCGATAGCGACAAGCCTGACAATACCGCCATCGCCTTGGTGAAGCCCGTAGCGAACCTCGAATACGCCGAATTTGGCCTTTTCTGAAGCAATGCGAATATCGCAGGCCAGGGCCAACTCGAAACCACCCCCAATAGCATGGCCGTTGACAGCGGCAATAATGGGCTTTGTTATTCTATGTTGCCCACGTGTGATTCCACCCCCAATGCCTGTAGGAACGTTCTTCCTCACGTCGAGCATATTCGCCTTTTCCCATTTAGGAATGAAGGTCTTGAGGTCCGCTCCGGAGCAGAAGGCCTTGCCGGCACCCGTGAGTATGCCTACATCGAGTGACTCATCTCTCCCAAAGTCATCCCAGACTGTCCAAAGTTCGGAGTTCAGTTCGTCATCGAGTGCGTTGAGCGCATCCGGCCGGTTCAAAGTAATGTACCCAATCCTGTTCCGCTTTTCATAAAGTACTTTGGCCATATTGGCACCTCCGATTCATATTTGGCATAAACGAGAAGGTCGGGAAACTTCACAGTCGAAATTGTATAATATTTCAGGTTTTCCATAAAGCCTCTTAAGAAAGGAAGGTGATCTCGAATGAAAACAGAACGAATTTATCTCGATTATAATGCCAGCACACCCATTGCTCCGGAGGTGGCTGAAGCAATGAAGCCCTTTCTGACTCAACACTACGGGAACCCTTCGAGCCATCACTGGGCTGGAGCACCAGCCAAAGAAGCGGTAGAACACGCTCGAAGACAAGTGGCTGATCTCCTCCAATGCCGTCCAGATGAGATTGTCTTTACCAGCGGGGGGAGCGAATCCAACAATCATGCAATTAAGGGCGTCTTCTTTGCTTTAAAACAGAAAGGGAATCACATCATCACGACACAAATAGAACATCCCGCAGTGCTTAATCCATGTCGTTTTCTGGAAAAACTTGGAGCAAAGGTAACCTACGTTGGCGTGGATCAATATGGGAGGGTCGACCCTGTGGAGATTGAGAAAGCCATTGCTTCAGAAACGATTCTCATCACCGTAATGCATGCCAATAATGAAATAGGGACCATACAGCCCATTGAAGAGATCTCAAAGATCGCAAAGAAACATAGGATTATCTTACACGCGGATGCGGCCCAGTCAGTGGGAAAAATTGATACAAATGTCAACTCCCTGGGAGTAGATCTATTATCCATAGCCGGCCACAAAATTTATGCCCCAAAAGGCGTAGGAGCATTATATATTCGTGAGGGAACACCTGTTGAGCAGCTCATCCACGGCGCAGGCCATGAGTCCGGAAGAAGGGCTGGTACTGAAAACGTTCTTCTTATTGTGGGACTGGGGATGGCTTGCGACATTGCCAGAAAATACATGAATTACTCTAAAATAAGTGATCTCAGGGATCGTTTCTGGGAACTTCTTCACAAAAACTTTGGGAGGAGAATTGTCCTGAACGGTCATCCCACTCATCGCCTTCCCAATACGCTTAATGTTAGTTTTGTTGGTGAAATGGGCGGAGAGATATTATCCCGATTGGATGGAGTGGCTGCCTCCACAGGTGCAGCCTGCCACTCCGGGTCTGTTGAATTATCGCCGGTTCTGAAAGCGATGAAAATTCTACCTGAAGTCGGTATGGGAACCATTCGATTCAGCCTCGGGAGGACAACTACAATAGGAGAAGTGGAAAGAGCTGTTCAGCTTATCAAGAATGCTCTCCTCTAAATGAATGACGAGGTAGCGCCTAATTGGGTAAGGCAAAATTCATCGCAGAAGCGCACTTAGAACCCCTATCACCCCTCCGCCTATGACGAGCCATGTCGAATTAACTTTGAGCCAAATCAGCAATACGAAAGAACCAAGTGCAATCAGAATAGTCAGTGGGTCGGTCAACGAAGCCCGGCTCAGTTGCCAGGTTACGGCAGCCATCAAGCCGAGTGAGGCCACATTGACGCCATCCAGCAAACCACTCACCCATGTTGATTTCCTCATTCGAGGAATCAGAGGGTTAGAGATGGCGACAAAAATGAAGGAAGGAAGAAAGATGCCAAGAGTGGCGAGAAGGGACCCTGGTAAACCACCAAGGACATAACCGATGAATGTGGCTGTTGTGAATACAGGGCCAGGCGTAACCTGTCCAATCGCAATGGCATCCAATAATTGCTGGTCAGTGAGCCAGCCAAGCCGGACAACAAAATCTGCCCGGAGGAAAGCCAGTAGAACGTATCCGCTTCCATAAAGCACCGAACCAATCTTAAGAAAAATAAGGAATAACGATGAAAAACTAAAAGGCATGGCGACCTGCGACAATGCGGCCACTCCGCTTATTGGAATGACGAATACCCTTAATCCCTGTTTCTTTAGTCGCTGGTAATTCATACCCAACATCACGATCAATCCGCCAGCGAAGAGCAAGGCGATTTCATTGATGCGGAAAAAATACATGACAATAACAATGACCCCAACCGTTGCAGTGAGCGGACCTTTAACAGCCTTTTGCCCCATGCTCCAAAGAGCCTGTGCGATAATTGCAATGACCACAGGCTTGATGCCATAGAGCAACCATTCGGCCTGGGGTGTTGCTCCAAAGCGCACATATACCCATGCCAATAATAGCACAATAAGCATGGCTGGCACGATGAAACATGCGCCACCTGTAATCAACCCGCGCCATCCGGCTCGCAAGAAGCCAATATGAATTGCCATCTCGGTGGAATTCGGCCCGGGGATTAGATTTGTAGCGCCGACAAGATCAAGGAATTCTTGGTCACTCAGCCATTTGCGCCGTTTCACTGTTTCATCGTGCATCATGGCGATATGGGCTGCAGGCCCTCCAAAGGCGGTAATGCCCAACTTAAGAAACAATTTAGCCACTTCGGTTAACCTCTGGCACAATGATGGGTTCATATTTACTCAGTTCTTTCCGTAAGGTCGCACAAACCTACGGAGGGTGAAGGAAACTTTTGAGAACGGGCGCGACTTTCCTTAAACACGCTTTTTGTTCATGTCCCGCTTTCTGCTACACAGTCAACTGCGCCTCTCTGGCCTTTCTCTGCTCGACAGATAAATCGCTTCCGCACAATGCGAACCACAACGTCCCGAGAATACCGAATCCAAATGCGGTGAGCAGGTTGGTAGCCGGACTGATTTCCCAAAGGAATGCTCCCCCAAACGCAGCAACGGTCACAATGACATCGCGCAGAAGATAGTATAAACCGAACATCCCTGCTTTACGGTCTTCAGGCGCCAGGTCCATTATGAGTGCCTTGCGTGTGGGTTCACCAAACTCCTTGAGACCTCGAACAAGAAACGCGAAAGTCAGCAGAATAAAAGACCTGCTAAATAACAGAACCAGCGGAAACAAGGTGAAGAATACGAAGGTCATCACCACAAAGGGCTTTTTGGATCCTTTGTCGGCGAAATAAGCAACAGGGATATAAATCAGTATTGCAGTCACCATTTCCACTGTTGACAAGATACCAAACTGCACACCGGAAACAGGATGCGAAATTGTTTTCATACACCAGACAACCACAAACGCTGCCGGGATCTGTTCACAAAAACGTATTAAAATATCGGCAACCAGGAGCCTTCGCAATGCCGGACTCATCAACGCGATAAGTTTTAACGGGCTTTTTTCGGCATCTTTCTTTTTTTTATCCGATACTTCATCTTCAATCAGAATTTGTTGTGTAATCGCTGAGAATATGGCGAGTATCAACGCACAGACAAACGCGTACCGTATGCCTTTCTGTTCACCCCAGATACCAATAAAAAAGCCACCGACAACGGGGCCCAGAGCCATGGGTATGCGCCGAACCAGTGAGTGGATAGTCACACCCATGGTACGCTTATTTTTTGGTAAGACCTCCGATACCAGACCCATGGTTGACGGGAGCGAAATTGCAGTCCATGACAGGAAGAGAATCGATCCGGCAATAACTGCTTGCCATGAGGGTACGAGGATGACTACGAGATAACCGCCGATTGTCATCGCATTGAATACCAACAAAGATCGTTTAGTACCAATACGGTCTGCCAGATAACCACCCGGAAACGAATATAGTGCACCGAGAAGATTGATGATACCACTGAGAATGCCGATAGCAAGCGCACCACCGCCTAATGCCATTAAGTAAATGGGTAAGAAGCGGTCGGCCATTTTCTCGCCCATACCGATAAGAATGACCATGGACAGGAGGCCTACAATACTCCTCTTCAAACCAAGAAAATCCGTCACACGTTTGATCCGTTCCTGCATC
>DATIGG010000134.1:0-2587 GCA_035454825.1 Thermodesulfobacteriota bacterium
GATGATGACGGCTGCGATCACAACCGGGAAAAAGAAGTGGCAAGGGTTCCGCTTGCACAAACCACTCGAATTCAGATCTTTCTTCGCGCATTCTTTGTACTGTCCCATCGAATAATCCTCCTCTGAAAGTTTCTTCGCTGCCTGTCCTTCCATCATGTCTTTACACCATTTCCGTTGACCCTTCCATCTTTGAGAAAGATCGTCCGGGTTGAATGGGTCGTGTTTTCCGGATTGTGGGTCACCATGATGATCGTTTGCCCCTCCTTGTTCAGGTTCTTGAAGAGGTCCATGATCTCCTTGCCAGTCTTTGTGTCGAGGTTTCCCGTTGGCTCGTCAGCCAGAAGAATGGGAGGTGCGTTGACAAGGGCCCTCGCAATGGCGACCCGTTCCTGCTCTCCTCCGGAAAGCTGGTCCGGAAGCCGCTTTGCTTTGACCTTGAGTCCAACTTTTTCCAGGATTTCCCCAGCCATCTTCTCCTGTTCCTTATTGGATATGCGGGTGATCGAAAGAGGAAGCATGACGTTTTCGATCACTGTGAGATAGGAAATCAGCTGAAATGATTGGAAGATAAAACCCAGATACTCTCTCCGAAAATCGGCCAGGTTCTCCAAGGGCAGTTTGTAAATCGGGATTCCGTCAACCATCACTTCTCCCTCTGAAGGGTGATTGAGCCCTCCCAGGATGGTAAGGAGCGTCGATTTGCCGGAGCCCGAGGGACCCATGACAGAGATGAATTCTCCCTTGTCGATGCGGAGATCCACTTCGGCAAGGGCCATGGTACACTCCTCTCCGCTTTCGTAAGTTTTCGATAATCCATTAATTTCAATCAAGCTCATGACAACCTCCAAACAAGTTCACAGGTTAAGGATAAGGTTCAGGTTGAAAACAGCCTTCAGACGCAGGATTTTCTTAGCCTCAACCTTAACCTTAGCCTCACAATGATCTTAGCGCTGTGGTCGGATCCATTTTCGATGCCTGAATTGCCGGGTAGGCACTAGAAAGAATCCCGATCAGGGCAGAAAGGAAGATTGCTCCTGCGGCGAGCAGTGGATCGATAAAGATTCTTGCCGCCTTGATCCCCGTCAGAGCGGGACCCAGAAATTGAGAGAATCCGAGACCCAAACCGTACCCGATCACGCCCGCAACGACCCCGACGATCAATGCCTCGAGGAAGATGATCCTTACGACATGGGATTTCCGGAAGCCGATGGCGCGAAAGATCCCGATCTCTCTCTTCCTTTCGTTCACGGAAGCCATCATATTCGTAAAGACGATCAGGCCTCCGATCAGGAGAACGATGATCGATATCCCGATGGAAAACCTCTTGAAGTGGTCCAATGCCTCCATCTTCGTCTGGAGGGTCTGCTTGATCGCCGTCACCTTGGCATGAGGCATCTTTTCGGAGATCTGCTGGACGATGTCTTCAATGGGACAGGTGTTGCAGTAAGCAGAGATCTCGATCAGGCTCAGTGCCCCCGGCTTCTTCATTGACTCCTGCACAAGGCCGAGGTCACCAAAGATGAGAAAGTCATCCTGGGACCCGGTCTCCTCGAGAATCCCTGAAACCCTGACCTGCTTTCCGTTGATGGAAAGGGTGTCTCCCTTGCTTTTGAAAAGCTTGACCGATGCTTCATTGCCGAGTAGTACCTCCTCCCGACCCTTCGGAGCGGCGCCCCGGATTTTCCACCATTTCTTCAGTCTCACTTCTTCCGAAAACTGAACGCCCATCAGCGGAACTCTCTTTCCCTCTATTTCCATGACGCCGATCAGTTTGGGTGATACCGTGGCGATGCTCTCCTGGACCTCGATCTGTCGAATCCTCGGTAGGTCCGAATCCTGAAGGGCCTGCGCATCAACCGCCACACCACCGATACTCATTCCCCCATAGGAGAGCGCAAGGTCATCCGACCGCGGAATGATCAGGATGTTGGCCCCAAACTCATCCAGTTTGTTGGCGATATCTTCATTCATCATCCGGGTGACGGAGATGAGGGTCACGACGGTAGTGATCCCGATCGTGAGTCCGAGAATGAGGAAGAAGACCTTCGACTTCCTCCTCTTAAGATTGTTAATAGAAATATCCTTTAATTTCATGGTGTCACCTCATTAAATCGGCCGCTCAAGAGAAAGCAGTACGCAGAAGGCAGAAAGCAGCACCCAGTCGGCAGTTACGAGTGAATCCTTTTTACTGCCTTCTTTCTCCTGATGATTGACCACGGGTCATTTTCTTCTGCTTACTGCCTACTGCTTTCTGCTTTCTGGCATTTATACTCTCGGCTTCCATTGCTGGACAATCTTCTCATCAATCAGAATCTTTCCATTTCCAATCGTACTGGGAAGGACGTCGGGCGGATAGTTGAGGCAGCCCCCCGAAATTCCCTGAAGGGTCTCAAGGTTCCATTCCGTGGCGCAGGCATTGCACACCAGCGTTTTTTCTTTAATATGGAAACGGGTGGACCGACAGGGTTCACACATGCTCACGGCGGTCACTACCTTTCCGGCTTGGGTGATGTAAGCAACGAGGGGTATAACGGCATCTTTGCCCTCATATTCAAGACGAACGATCTTCTTTTCCATCACCGTTTCT
>DATIGG010000135.1:0-2761 GCA_035454825.1 Thermodesulfobacteriota bacterium
ATATGGAATCCTTTCTCTCATCACCAGTACCCTCATGGTTACTCTCGGTGCCATGGTGATTGCTGTCCCCCTGGGGGTGGCCTGCGCTGCCTTCATATCAGAAGCAGCCTCACCCCGAATCCGTGAGGTCCTCAAACCCGCTATCGAAATTTTGGCTGGGATTCCATCCGTTGTCGTTGGTTTCCTGGGAATCGTTCTGGTCAACCCTATCATTGCAAGAGTCTTCGGAGTTTCCCATGGGATGACCGCCCTGAATGGGTCTGTATTATTGGCCGTCATGTCACTTCCAACCATTGTGAGCCTCTCCGAGGATGCCCTGAGAGCTGTCCCTCATACCTATAAAGAAGCCTCCCTGGCCCTGGGAGCGAATCGGTGGCAGACGCTTGCCCGAGTCTCCGTCCCTTCGGCCTTATCAGGGATTATTGCCTCGATCATGCTGGGTATGGGGCGAGCCATCGGCGAAACAATGACCGTCTTGATGGCCACAGGAAATGCCCCTGCCTTGACATTCAATTTTTTGGAGCCGATTCAAACCATGACGGCTACCATCGCCATCGAATTGGGTGAGGTCCCTTATAATACGACTCATTATTATGGCCTGTTTGTGATCGGCTTCGTTCTCTTTGTGATGACTTTTCTTGTCAACCTGGTCTCTGACATCATCCTCCAGAAATACCAGGAGGTAGAGCAATGAGGAAGAAATGGTCCGAGTGGATCGGGTTTCTTTTTCTCTATCTCGCAGGTATTCTGGTCCTCTTTTTCTTGGGAGTTATCCTGTTTGATATTTTTTCCAAAGGAATCCATGTCATATCATGGGAATTTCTGACCAAAGCGCCACGGGAAGGCATGACCGAGGGAGGGATATTCCCGGCCATTCTGGGAACCTTCCTTGTCAGCTTGATTACCGTCTTTTTCGCTGTCCCGATGGGAATGTTTGCTGCCATTTTTCTTCACGAGTATGCCCGGGCAGGCAAGATGACCCGTTTGATCCGTTTAGCCATTCGAAACCTTTCAGGTGTTCCTTCCATTGTCTATGGCCTCTTCGGCGTCGTGCTTTTTGTACAGATGATGCAATTCGGGACCTCGATCCTATCCGCTGGATTAACCCTTGGACTTCTGACCCTTCCCTGGACGATCACTGCCTGTGAAGAAGCCCTTAAAACCGTTCCAAAATCTTACCGCGAAGGGGCCTTAGCCTTGGGAGCGACAAAGTGGTACGCCATCCGAACGAATGTGCTGCCCTACGCCATCCCGGGAATGCTGACCGGAGTGATTCTTGGACTGGCAAGAGCTGCCGGAGAGACGGCCCCTATTCTTTTCACCGGGGCTGCCTTCTTCCTTCCCCATTTGCCAAAATCCCTGTTCGACCAATTCATGGCCTTGCCCTACCATCTTTATATCTTGTCAACACAGCACCAGGCCATCGAGAAAGTCCGCCCCATTGCCTATGGAACCGCCCTGGTCCTTCTTGGATTAATCCTGCTTCTCAATTTATCCGCAATCGTCGTCCGGTATCACTACCGTAAGAAGATGAAAGGATAGGAATGAAAAGAAAGATAAAGATTTCTGTTCAACATCTTCGGTTCTACTATGGGAAGGTATTGGCTCTCAAGGATATCACTTTGCAAATCCCTGAGCGCCATGTGACCGCCCTCATCGGACCTTCCGGATGTGGAAAGACCACTTTTCTCCGTTGCCTGAACCGGATGAATGATATCATCGAGGGAGCGCGGGTGGAGGGACAGATTTCTCTTGACGGGATGGATATCTACGGTCCGGAGGTGGACGCTGTCCAGGTTCGGCGGAAGGTGGGAATGGTTTTTCAGAAGTCGAACCCTTTTCCCAAAACGATCTTTGAGAATGTTGCTTATGGTTTGAAAATAAACAGCGACTATTCGAAAACGGAAATTGCGGCCCGTGTGGAGAGGAGTCTTAAAGATGCGGCCCTGTGGAGCGAGGTGGCCGACCGTCTTCATGATTCAGCCATGGAGCTCTCAGGTGGACAACAGCAGCGGCTCTGCATTGCCCGCGCCCTGGCCATTGAGCCAGAGGTTATTTTGATGGACGAACCTGCCTCAGCCCTTGATCCCATTGCCACTCAGAAAATCGAGGAGCTCATTCAGGAACTCAAACAAACCTATACCATCGTTATCGTCACCCACAACATGCAGCAGGCTGCCCGCGTCTCAGACTTTACGGCTTTTTTCTACTTGGGAGAACTCATTGAATTCGATCGCACCGACAAAATCTTTACCCACCCGAGCATCAAAAGAACGGAGGACTATATCACAGGCCGGTTCGGTTAGGAGGAGATGCATCTCTGATTCGACCCAGGTCAGGATGTTTTTAAGCAGTCGTTATTTCCTTGATCTGGAAGCCTTAATCTGATAACTTCAGAAATGTGGAATCGTTATATATTAATCAAAAAGAAAAGGACCTGATCAGGCCATCGAGTTCTATCATTAAGATGGAAGCGAGGAGCCTCAATTTTTATTATGGTTCAAACCAGGCGCTCAAAGATATCACCCTTGCCATTAGAGATCGACAGATCACTGCCTTGATCGGTCCATCAGGATGTGGCAAATCCACCTTTCTTCGGACCCTCAACCGTATGAACGATCTTATTCCCCACACCCGCGTCGAAGGACTGATTATGCTCGACGGCGACGATATTTATCGTCCTGAAACTGATGTCGTTTCCCTCAGGCAGAGGGTTGGCATGGTTTTTCAACGCCCAAACCCGTTTCCAAAAAGCATTTTC
>DATIGG010000136.1:0-3317 GCA_035454825.1 Thermodesulfobacteriota bacterium
AGAGGTATATTTTTGGATACAGTATACAAAGAAAACTTCCGCTACCCGCCCATCTCCCCATCGCCTGCCTGCCGGTAGGCAGGGAAGAGGGACGCAGTGAGGAGGTTAAAGGGGGTTTTTATGGAAAAAGCAGTAGGCGGAATTCGAGTCAACAAAAGGAAATCCCTCCGAGAAGAAGTCTATGATTCCCTCAGACGTTCGATTATTCATGGGAAACTGAAAGGCGGACAACGTCTGATCGAAGAAACATTGGCCCACCAAGTAGGGATTAGCCGGACCCCTGTTCGGGAAGCCTTTCATAAACTCGAGAGAGATGACCTCGTGGTTCGACTCCCGAAGGGAGGGTTTGCTGTTAAGAGGTTTTCACGGGAGGATGTGGAGGAGATTTTTGGCATTCGAAGCGCTCTCGAAAGCTACGCAGCCTACCTCGCCACCATCCACATTAGCCCTGAAAAACTTGTTCTCCTTGAAAAAAAGGTTGAAGAATCGGAAAAGGCCCTGGATGGTCAGGACTTTGATAAGGTTGTTCAATCCCATACAGAGTTCCATGACATCCTCTATAAATCCTCCAAGAGTAAGAAACTGGTCGATATGATTAACAACTTCAGCGATTATTTTTACCGATACCGGTCTGCCCTGATTCACACGGAAAACGGTTTCAAATTATCTATCAGTGACCATCGCAGAATGATCGAAGGAATGAAGCGAAAGAATCCGAGGTTGGTGGAAAGACTCGTTCGGAGGCACCTCGAAAGAGGAAGAGAAATCGTCCTGAAAGAGATTGACGAAGGGAAGATGAATCCTTAGGGGCTTATGAATAAAATTGTGCGCAAAATGGTAACAGAGTTGTTCACGATCAGGCGGATGTGAATTCGAAGCCCTGCACCGCATGGTGTTCAGGGCGAAGCACGAAATTCGAAATTCGAAGCAATCTCAAATGACCAAATTTTAAATTTTTCAAACAAAAGAGTTTAGAGATTTTGAATTTTGAAAATTTGAATTTCTTTCGGATTTCGATATTCGTATTTCGGATTTTTAGACCCTAAACGCTGTTTGGTTCCGGCTACGCCGGCTTAGGCGGTGAAGAGATGGAGAAGAAAATTCGGATTCTCGTAGCAAAGCCAGGTTTGGATGGTCACGATCGGGGGGCAAAGGTAGTGGCCCAAGCTCTCCGGGATGCGGGAATGGAAGTCATCTACACCGGTCTTCACCAGACGGTAGATCAGATTATCAATACAGCCCTTCAAGAGGGTGTGGATGTCATCGGACTCTCCATCATGTCTGGCGCCCACCTGCCCATCTGTGAAAAGTTGACGAAAAAGATGAAGGAGAAAAAAATGGAGGATACTGTCGTCGTCATCGGTGGCGTCATTCCCAAACGGGATGTCCCTCTCCTTCAAGAGATGGGAATTCAAGGCATCTTCCCTGGAGGCACTCCCTTTGATGAATCGATCCGTTGGATCAAGCAGCACGTCAAAACCCGATCTTGATCGGGGAGTAACTCTAAATTCCAAGTACCTGCCTGAACATAACCGCTTCGGTCAAGGCAGGCGAAATTTGAAGATTTTCAAGACCAAACACAACTTGTCATGGCGATTAGAGTTGGTTTTGAAGTCAGAATTTTAGATGGTCACGTTTGCAAAGTCCCGATCTGTCATCTTGAACCTGTCTCAGGGTTTCGCAAGTCCTTGGTTTTGTGAGATGCTGAATCAGATTCAGCATGACATTTTCTCTTATTTTTGAGTTTTTACGATTTCATGAATTTTGGTTTCGAATTTCGGCATTTGGATTTTGAATTTTCGGAGGGCTTATGGGTGTTGCAAGATATATCAAGAATGAAAAGGATGAAGTCATTGATGTCATCCTTCAATCCGGGATCCATGTCAAGCCTCTTTACACCCAAACGGATCTCGAAGAAATCGGTTTTGACCCCGCAAAGGACCTCGCCCTCCCTGGAGAATATCCCTACACTCGGGGCATTCATCCCCAGGGCTATCGAAGCCGAGAGTGGACCACCCGCCAGTATACGGGTTTTGGAACCCCGAAGGAGACGAATGAGCGCTTCAAGCTGATGATCTCCCATGGTCAGACCGGTCTCAATGTTGCCTTCGATCTTCCGACCCAGATGGGTCTTGATTCCGATGACTCTCAGGCCGAAGGGGAAGTCGGAAGGGTCGGCATGGCTGTCGATTCCCTCCGTGATTTCGAGGTGGCCTTTGAGGGCATTCCCCTTGACCGGATTGGGGCCGGATTGACGATCAATGCTGTGGCAAGCATTATGCTGGCCATGTTCCAGGCCACTGCTGAAAAATATGGCTTCCTAAAAGATCGGGTGAGCGCCACCCCTCAAAACGACATCCTCAAGGAGATGATTGGCCGGGGAGCGTGGATCTTTCCGGTGAGACCCGCTGTCCGCCTCATCGGTGATACGATTGAATACTCGATGAAGGAGCTGCCCCGGACCAATCCTGTCAGCGTCTGCGGTTATCATATTCGAGAATCAGGCTGCTCTCCAGTTCAAGAAATTGCTTATGCTTTTCAGATTGCAAATGCCTATATTGACGAGGTTCTCAAGCGAGGCCACAAGATCGATGATTTTGTCAGGGGTTTCACCTTCAACCTCAATGTCTTTGGAAACCTCTGGGAACAGGTGGCCAAATTCCGCGCTGCCAGGAAGCTCTGGGCAAAGAATCTAACAGAACGATATGGGGCAAAGGATAAACGGTCTCTCCTTCTCCGGGGGATCTTTGGCGGAGGGGGCTATGGCATGACCAAGGCCCAACCTGAAAACAATATTATCCGGGGCGCCTACTATGCCCTTGCAGCAGCCTTGGGCGGCGCTCAAACGACCGCTCTCTGTTCCTTTGATGAGGCCTTTACAATCCCCACCCCACGGGCAGCCCTGCTCTCTCTCAGGACCTTCCAGATCTTAATGGAAGAGATCGGGATGAGGGATACGGTGGACCCCCTGGCTGGGTCCTATTTTATCGAGACACTGACCAAACAGATGGAAGAGAAGATTGTAGAGGAGATGAAACGGATCGATCAGATGGGAGGAATGATCAAAGCCGTCGAGACGGGATACGTCCAGAGAGAAGTAGCAAAGCAGGCCTATGAATTTGAGAAAGGGGTTCAAAAAGGGGAGTTGATCAAGGTCGGGGTTAACAAGCATACCGAAGGAGAGGAGATGGAGGTAGAACTCCACGAATATCGCCAGGAATCGGTTGCGGAGCAGATCGGGCGGCTTCAAGAAGTTAAGCGTGAAAGGGACAACCGGAAAGTTGTCCAAACCTTAAAAGATCTTGAGAAGGCTGCCC
>DATIGG010000137.1:0-7573 GCA_035454825.1 Thermodesulfobacteriota bacterium
AGTGACAGCGCGTAATTTAGGGTTAGTGTGAGTGATAGCAAGAGGAGTTGACATGATAGAGCTGATGAATGTCAAGAAGGTCTTTAACGCGGGTAAGCCCAATGAATTTGTCGCCATTGAGGGGATAAACCTTTCCATCGATTCCCGGAAGGTCACCGTATTTAAAGGGCCGAGTGGATCAGGAAAGACCACGCTTTTGAGCCTCTTAGGATGCATGGCAAGGCCCACATCAGGGAGAATCAGGCTATTCGACAGGGAGATCACAAGCCTTCCTGAGAGGTTCCTGACAGAGATCAGGAGTACCACCTTTGGGTTTATTTTTCAACAGTTCAACCTCATTAAAGGGATCACCGCTTTGGAGAACGTCATGGTTCCTGCTTATCCCAGGGGTGAAAGACATTCTTCCTTAAAGAAGCGGGCGATGGGCCTGCTTGAACTTTTTGATCTCTCAAGCAAGGGTTCTTCCAAGGTGGAGTGGCTTTCCGGCGGAGAGGCGCAAAGGGTGACGATTGCAAGGGCGCTTGTGAATAACCCTTCGATTGTCATTGCCGATGAGCCGACTGCTCATCTCGATACAAAGCTTTCAAAAGAGTTTATGGAGATCATGAAGAAACTGAAAGTGGAAGGAAAGACCGTCCTGATCGCAAGCCATGACCCGATAGTCCATGAATCAGAGATTGTAGACCGGGTGATAGAGATGAGGGACGGCCGCCTCTCCGGGATGGCCCAATGATCTTTCAGCCTGCCATTATTGCGCTCCTCGTAGGGTCAATTTTGATCAGCTTCATGCTGATTTATTCGGCCTATTATGGAATCCGAATCCTGAGGAAATGGGATATTAAGAACGGGAGCGATCTTCAATTGAGCCTTGAAAGGAGAACCTACCTCATTTCAACCATCATGAACTATGGGTTTGGCTTTCAGCTCATTTCGCTCTTTCTTTTTATCTACACCGTGGATCATCTCAACACGCTCTTTGTCGGCGCCATGTGCGCCGCGGGAACCCTCAATGTGAACCAATGGGGTTATCCTACCATCATCATGAAGGTGGTCAATTTTCTCCTCGCGGGTTTATGGCTGATCATTAATTTTACAGACAACAAAGCATACGATTATCCTTTGATCAAAAAGAAATATGGATTCTTTCTTTTCATCATACCCTTTATTCTTGTGGAGGCTGTCCTTCAGGCCAACTTCTTTCTTGGCCTTAAACCCGATGTCATCACCTCATGCTGCGGAACCCTCTTTACTTCTGAATCCCAGGGAATCACGTCAGAGATTGTTTCTTTTCCCCGCGTCCCGGTGGAGACAGCCTTTTATTCCGCGATGGTCCTGACGTTTGCTCTGGGAACCTGTTTTTACCTCAAAGGGAAGGGAGCCTACCTCTTTTCCTTGGCGAGTATCACCACATTTGTTGTGTCCGTGATCGCTCTGATCTCATTTGTGTGTCTTTACTTTTATGAATTGCCAACCCACCATTGTCCGTTCTGTATCCTTCAGAAAGAGTATAGCTACATTGGCTATCCGATTTACCTGACTTTTCTGGGAGGCGCTGTCTCGGGAATGGGCGTGGGGGGGATCATGCCCTTCAGAAGAATCAACAGTCTCAAAGAAATCGTGCCATCGATTCAAAAGAGACTTTCCCTTCTTTCCCTCCTTTCCTACGCCTTGTTTATGGCCATTGTCGTCTATCAAATCATAGCCTCAAATCTGATCCTAAAATAATCTTCCCCCGTTCCTGAAACTCCGAAAAAAAAGACAACAAAAACACTAAAGGGGACGGAAAAACACGAAAGGGGACGTTGTTGATTTTATCTACTTTACAAACGCGTCGAATTGTGATAAAAGAATCTTATGCCACGTCAAGCCAGATTAGATGCTCCTGGAACGCTCCACCACGTGATGATCCGAGGAACTGAAGGGCGGCCCCTCTTTCGGCGAGATGAGGACCGGAAGGACTTCCGCTCTCGCCTTGCCCAAATCTCCAAAGACACGAAAACGCGGATCCTTGCCTGGGTCTTGATGAGGAATCACGTTCACCTTCTCATGTTCAGTGGTCCCCAGGGAATTTCTAAATTCATGCGTCGCCTGCTCAGCGGATACGCGGGCTGGTATAATCGGAAATATCATCGCAGGGGTCATCTCTTTCAGAACCGGTATAAATCAATCGTCTGTGAAGAGGAGGCCTATTTATTGGAACTGGTCCGTTACATCCACTTAAACCCATTGAGATCGGCCGTCGTGAAGGAGATGGAAGAGTTGGACCGCTATCCGTGGAGTGGCCATGGGATTCTAATAAGGAGAAGCAAGAATGATTGGCAAGAGAGAGACTATGTTCTCAGGCAGTTTGCTGAAACGGAGGGTAAGGCGATCAAGGCTTACCGAAAATTCATGGAGGAAGGGAAAGACCAGGGGAGACGGAATGATTTGGTAGGTGGGGGTCTGGTTCGAAGCATGGGATGGTCCCAGGTTCTGTCGCTGAGGAGAAAAGGGGATAAGATTGGATACGATGCGCGGATCCTTGGGGGAGAAGACTTTGTGGAAAGGATTTTGAAGGAGGCGGATCAGAGGTTGAGAAGGCAGTTACAGTGGGGAGAGAGAAGAAATCCTGTTGATCCAGTGATCAAAAGACTGTGTAAAGAGGGAGGGATAGAGGAGGAAGAACTTCGGAACGGAGGGAAGAGGAGAAGGGTATCCGAGGTTCGTGCAAAGATATCGTTCTGCTTAAGTCGTGAGAGGGGGATACCCTTTGCGGAGATAGCCCGCCATGTGGGGGTTTGTACTTCAGCCGTGGCGAAAGCTGTGCAGAGCTTTGAATCCGGTCCGTAATAAAAAGTAGAAGGATTCAACAACGTCCCCATACCCGTGACATTAAGGTCGATTCAAAACAAATTGACAACAGCTTCAAGGATTGGTATATTTTCTTTAATGCATTCGAACGATGTAAATCAGTATATTGAATGCTGCTCTGAGAAATGAAATGTGCGAATTGGGGCGGGCCGGTGCTTCATCTGCCGAGGGCAATCAATCAATGACTGGAAGAGAATTCATGGCAGCGGTGGCCAATGGAGAAGTGGACATTCTCCAGCTTCTGCTTGATATTTTGCAGGCGACCGGATCGTCGTATTGCGTCATTGGCGGCTTAGCGGTGAACGCCTATGTGGAGCCTGTTGTCAGTCTCGATCTTGATATTGTCGTGATTGCCCGTGATGTTGAAAAGATATGCAAGATAGCCTCTGAAAAAGGGCTCAAAATCGAAAGATATGAACACAGTATCAATTTTAGCAGCTCCAAGTCAGACCTTCGGATTCAACTGCAAACAGATACTCGATTTCAGGATTTCATCTCGCGAGCGAGCCCCCAAGATGTTCTTGGATACGTACTGGATGTGGCCTCATTAGAGGATGTCCTCAAAGGGAAAATATGGGCCTATTCGGATGGGTCGAGACGAAAAAGCAAGCGACAGAAGGATCTAGCAGATATTGCCCGCTTAGTTGAGGCCTTTCCTTCGCTGGCAAGTCAATTGCCACCAGCAATCCGAAGTCAGGTGGAATAGAAAGAGATGATGGTTGCTATCTTTTGTATCCTAAGTGTGCTGTTTGAGAGATAACTTTCCAGATGTTGTCATTCAAACGTAGACTGTCCCCCTTTGTCTTGAATTGAAAGGAGAGACCGGGGAGTAATATCCGGAACAGAGAGCAGAAAAGAAAGTAAAAAAATTCAACAACGTCCCCTACCATCGTCCCCAGGAACAAGATAGGATGTCCCCTACCATCGTCCATTAGGGTTACCCGGTGGCTATTGAAGGAAGAAAAATAGGGTTTGCTGGAAGCGTATCGCGATGTCAGCGAATTAATCATCCACGGCATGAGTTCTGTAGAGAAGTCGCCAAATCTTTTAGCGGGTCCAACGGAGGGTGAAAATGAAGAACCTTGAATCGAAGTGGATTGCCACCGATTGCACCATTTGCTATCACAGTTGCGGGATGAATGTTCTGGTTGAGGAGGGTCGAATCACAAAGGTGGAGGGATTGAAGGATCACCCGCTCAACCGGGGGCGACTCTGCCCGAAGGGAGAAAGAGCGATCGAACTTGTTTACCATCCGGATCGTCTGAAATATCCCCTTAAAAGAGTGAATAGCCAATGGAAAAGAATCCTATGGGATGAAGCCTTGACAGAGATTGGCAACGCGCTCCAAAGATTAAAGAAAGAATTTGGACCAGAAGTGCTCAGCATTTTCTCGGGATCCATCGGAGTGGAAAACCTTGAAATGATGGAGATGGCCCAGCGGTTCAAAGGCGCCTTCGGGAGCCCGAATTTCATCTCGGTCGAGGGAATCTGCTACCGGATGCGCATCCGGGCAAGGCAGATGACGTTTGGAAAATATCCTGTGGAAGAGATGAATACCCAGCTCTATGTCCTTTGGGGGCATAACCCTGAGCAGTCCGATTTTCCTCTCCATCTTGCTATTGAGGAGAACCTCGCAAAGGGATCAAAACTGGTGGTGATTGATCCTAAGAAAATCTCCCTAGCCAAAAAGGCAGACCTGTACCTTGCGATTCGTCCCGGGACAGACGGCGCCCTCGCTCTTGCCCTGATGCATGTCATCATCAAAGAGAACCTTTATGATAAAGATTTTATAGAACGGTGGACGCACGGGTTTGATCAATTGGTGCCGCACATAGAGCCTTATACGCCCGAATGGGCGGAGAAGATTACATGGGTACCAGCCGGAGACATCCGGAGACTTGCCCGGCTCTATGCCCAGGCGGAGAGTGCGAGCATCTTCCAGGGAACGAATACCCAGGATCAGACCGCAAATGGAACCCAGAATAGCCGGGCCTTTTCCATCCTTCAAACGATCACGGGGAATATCAACAATCCTGGAGGTTGGGTGATCAGCCCAAGGCTCATCTTAACAGGAATCGGCCTTCCTACGGAGAGGACCCCTATCGGCGCTGAGGACTATCGACTCTTTTATGAGATCTGGGGACGGAAAAGCCCCTATGGCCAAGTGGTCTGTTTCCCTGACAGTGTCCCGAACCCCATCCGGGCACTGCTGGTCACAGGAGGGAATCCTCTTATCAGCATGCCTGATTCAAATGCGTTTCGAGAGGCTTTCAAGAAGCTCGACCTCCTGGTTGTCCACGAACTCTTCATGACAGAGACGGCAGAGATGGCCCATTACGTGCTCCCTGCGTGCAGCCACCTCGAAAAGAATGGATTGGCCTACAGTTACAACGTATGCCACGGCATGCCCTATTTGATGCTGAGGAAGAAAGCAATTGAGCCTTTATATGAAAGTTGGTCAGAATTTAAATTCTGGTCAGAGTTGGGGAACAAGATGGGGATGGAAGAGATCTTTCCCTGGAAGACAGACGAGGAGGTTATTGAACTTGAACTCAAATCATCAGGGTTAAACTACAGGGAACTGAAGGAGGAGAAGATCGCAGGGGCTTATTATATGGAGAAGCAGTATGGGATGGGTGGCTATCAGACCAGAGGGTTTTCGACGCCCTCCAAGAAGATAGAGATCTACTCTGAAACCTTTGAGAAGGAGGGATTTGATCCGCTTCCCACCTACCGGGAGCCGGATCAGAGTCCCCTCGGTGATCTCCGGATGGTCGAGAAGTATCCTCTTGTCCTGACGACGGGGGCACGGATTCTTTATTATACCCATGGCCAGCACCGAAATGTTGAAGGGTTGAAGAAGAAGATCCCTGAGCCCCTTGCAGAGATGAATCCTAAGACGGCTGCTCGGTTTAGCATCCAGGAGGGTGACTGGATCATCGTTGAGTCAAACCGGGGACAGATCAAAGTCAAGGCCGTTGTCACGGAAGACATGAGGGAAGGAGTGGTCAGTATTCCTCATGGCTGGCCAAGGGAAGCCAATGTGAATCTCTTAACCGATGTTCATTGCAGGGAACCCATCATGGGTTACCCACAGATGAAGTCTCAACTCTGCTCGGTCCGGAAGGCTTAAGAGAGGTCGCCATGGGCGCGTCCATTGAAGGGGCAAGGCCATGGCTGCAGAAGAAGGCAAAAAATGAGGTGCGCAGAGACAGGGTTTAATTTAGAAATTGATCTATCCCGAGGAAGCATTGAGAGGGTGGAAACTGACCCAAGATTAACCGAACTTCATCTCGGGGGGCAGGGTACTGCCGGGAAGATACTCTGGGATAGGGTTCCTCCTGAAGTTGAACCCTTTTCTCCCGATAATCTCCTCATATTCAGCGCCGGTCTTTTGGATGGCACACCTGTTCCCGGTGCCAATCGTGTTGCTGTGAATACCTTTTCTCCCCAGACAAACCTTTATTCACATTCATTGTTTGGAGGATTTTTTGGACCGGAACTGAAACATGCCGGTTACGACAAAATAGTGATTCGCGGCAAGTCCCCCAGCCTGGTCTATTTGTGGATCAATAATGACAAAGTAGAAATACGCGATGCCGGCCATCTCCAGGGGAGAGGCGCACTGGACACAGGAGCACGCATTCAGAGGGAGTTAAAGGAACCCAGAGCCCAGGTGGCTGCGATCGGCCTGGCCGGTGAAAACAGGGTCTATCTGTCTACCATCGAACACGACAACTCCAGCGCCTCTCGAGGGGTCGGTGTGATCATGGGAGATAAAAGGTTAAAGGCGATCGCTGTTCGTGGAACCCAGGACATCCATCTTGCCCGATCGGCTGAACTTTTTGAGATATGCCTCGGCCTGAGGAAGAGAATTTATGAAAACCCGAAATGCGGGGATCCTATGGCGCACGAGGATGATGAGACTTTCCACGTCGACAATTTCGCCTGGGGCAATGCGCGTGAGCGGAAAAAGGGTTTTTGGAACAAAGAACGTGAAGCGAAGTGGAAGGCGATTTCTGAAACCGTGCGGGTTCGATGGACGGGTTGCTATAACTGCCCGAAGGATTGCCATCAAGCGATTTCCTACCCGGGGCGGCAAACCTATTTCCAGAAATGCTACAGCAAACTGACCTATGCGATGGCGGCCTATAAAGAGCTGGATTTTAATTATGATATCCTTGGCCTTACTCAGGAGTATGGACTGGATGGGTACTCAACGCCACAAGTTCTCGCCTTCGCCGTCGAACTTTACGAGGCCGGTATTTTGACTGACCAGGACCTGCCCGGTTTTCCCTCTGACTCCGGGGAAAGATTTTTCTACCTCGTTGAAAAAATGGTTCGGCGGGAAGGGATTGGAGATGCGTTAGCCAACGGTGTTTATCGGGCAGCCCGTCAGATCGGTCAGGGCGCAGAAGAATATGATCATAATACCATGAAAAAATTTGAGCAGCTCCCTCTCAAGCTGGGAATGATCAATTACCCTTATTTTCTGATGTATGCCACCGGAGAGAAGATGACGATTACCCAAACTGAAGGATCCTACCCCCAGTCACCCATCGCGAATAAGAAAGAGAGAGAAAAGTTCGTAAAGAATTGGGACGCTGCTCCTGAGAGGTTTAAAAAATGGTTTTTGGAATGGGAGCCGCGTCACCATCCATCGATTGAAGCCTCTGTCCACATTGCCGATTGGAATGAGACCATGCATTACATCGATGACGCC
>DATIGG010000138.1:0-6492 GCA_035454825.1 Thermodesulfobacteriota bacterium
ATTCCAGCAAAAGCCGGAACCCAGTTTTTTCGAATGGTTAGAAATTTCTTGGACTCAGGTTTGCACCGGAGTGAGGACTTTTTCAGAGACCATCAATATCTAAGGATCAGGTTAAGTCTATGAAAATTCTTATGAGTTTTGACAAAAATGCATGGATGCCAGTGGGAATTTTCTGTTTCGAGCTCACCTCATAAACTGAATTAACTTTGAAAATTCATTACTTGTTCCTTATACGGAGTCTTTGGTATCTTTTATGCAAATAAACCGGTGAAAACATCGGAGCGGGCGTCAAATTGCGCCTTTTGCAGATCAAGACATGGTTCCAGGCCAGAGAGGCTGAGAAGCATTGCATACAAAAGAAACGAAGAAACCCGAAGACGGATTCTTATGAAATAGGAGAGACTGGCGATGATGGCAACCCCAATGATCTCGGTATCCAGGTCCTTCAAGGAAATTGGTGTTCGCAGAAATCTTCTCGAAGACCTTGCACTCAAGACCCTTTACCTGGTGGGCGAAATGACGGTGCACGAACTGGCTCGCCACATGGGACTCGGTTTGGGGATGGTGGAGGAGCTGTTTCAACGTCTGCGCAAGGATCAGCTCTGCCAGGTTACCGGCATGGCCGGAAGCGTCCACCGGATTACCACCACCTCAGAGGGAAAGTCACGGGCCCTGGAACTTCTGGTCCAGAACCAGTACGCCGGCCCCGCCCCGGTGTCGCTCGACGACTACATCAGCCGAACGCGCGCTCAAAGCGTACGGGGCATTATGCTCACCCCCGGGGACATGCTCTCTGCCTTCGAGCATCTGGTGCTGGACACTCAGCTCCTGGATGACCTTGGTACAGCGGTTCTATCCGGCCACTCCATCTTCCTCTATGGGCCAACGGGGACCGGCAAGACCACCATCGCTGAGACGCTTCCCCGGCTTTTTCATCGCGATGAAGTGTTGCTTCCCTATGCGGTGGAAGTGGACGGCCAGATCATCACAGTTTATGATTCGGTTCTTCACCAGCGAGTGGACCAGCCTGCAGCCCCTGACCGTGACGGCCGCTGGGTGCTCTGTCGCCGGCCACGCGTTCTGGTGGGAGGTGAGTTGACCATTGAGATGCTCGACCTGCAGTTCAACCCGAACACCAAGTTCTACGCCGGGCCGATCCAGATGAAAGCCAATAACGGACTCCTGATCGTGGACGACTTCGGGCGCCAGCGCATCAGCCCCACAGAACTGCTCAATCGCTGGGTGTATCCTCTGGACCGAGGGATCGATTCTCTCACCCTGGCAGGGGGCAAAAAGATCGAGATCCCCTTCGATCTCTTTGTTATTTTCTCAACCAACCTGGATCCAGCCAGTCTTGCGGACGAAGCTTTCCTGCGCCGTATCCAGACCAAGATCAAGGTAGACTTCGTCACTCCCGAACAGTTTCGTGAGATCTTTCGGCGCGTCTGTCTGCAATTCAACCTGAAATACAATGCGGGCGTGGCGGATGACCTGATCCAAATGATCGGCCTGGAGTACAAGGAGCCGCTGCGGGCCTGCTACCCCCGCGACATCCTGCAGAAGGTCCTCTGGGGCGCGCACTACCTTCAGAAGGAGCCCCACCTGGATCGGGAGGCAGTGGCCAAGGCCTGCCGCAACTACTTTCTGGCACCATAGACCCGGTCGCTGTAGATGTGAGCAATATACAAGTGGTATTTTAAATTACTTACATCATCCCCCCTGTCATAAAACGACACCTTCAATGCCCCAGATTCGCTAAAATCAAGAGCCGGCATAAACTGATCATTTGTCTGAACATCGTTCAATCTTACCTTGGACTGCCAGCCGGACGTAGATTTAGAAGGGTAATAGACGTCCGTTAAGGACGGATTGGCCTGTTCCCGTTCATGCCATACCAGGTAATTCCTCGTGGATGGCGATCACTGCATCGAGATCCTGTGAGGAACCATGCTCTTCTATTTTGAATTGGAGCACGAAAAGCTGCCACTTGCCGTCTGAATATCAATATAAGGATAACGAAAAGCTAACCGGCGCGAGCCACTCAGGAAAGCTCAGCGTGAGCGGCGCGGCTTCCCGCGTCTGGCTCGACCCTGGGCCTTCAGCTTTTCCCAGAACTGTCGGGGGGAGAGAATCTCCAGTTCCTCAATATGACCCAAGCCCAGAAGGTCTTTGTCGCCAGTCACAAGCACTTCTGCACCAGCCGCAATCGCCGCTGCCAGGATAGAGAGATCGTCCTTGTCTTGCAGTTCGACTCCTGGAACCTGAGCAGGTCGGGTTAGGACAGTATCCTGTTGTAAAAGCCAGATGAAGTCAACGATCAAATCTTGACTCACACCGAACTTAAACCTCAAAACACGTTTGAGTTCCTTTAGCACTTGCTCTGATATGAAAAGTTGGTGGGAGGCGAAAACCAGGCGCAGAACATCTGCGCAAAGTCCGCGAGTCGCTGCCGCACTGGCAAGAACATTGGTGTCCAGGAAAACTTTCATGACACCTCGGCGAATACATCTTCGTCTGTCAGATAGCCCCGTGCTTCTGCGAAAGGCATGATTCTTTGCCGCAGAGCTTCAAATTGGCTTATACGAAGCTGGCGGAGCAAGGCTTCCCGGGCAATCTCGCTTCGGTTTCTTCCTGACCGACGACTCGCCTTGGTCAAGAGGTCATCAAGATTTTTGTCGAGTCGGATTGTAAGAGCGCTCGTTTTCATGTCATACAATGTAAGACAATTGAGCTAACCTGTCAACAAGAGGTTCCGCTCCAAGGCTTTTCCCAGTGTTTCCGCTGGGTCTGTCATGGCGATTTTTTTGCAACAAATGAGGTCTACACTCTAATCTTCTTTTCGCCTTTGGTGATCCTTCTTCGTTCTTCTTCCCGGATTTCACGGCGGAGAAGCTTCCCAACCTTCGATTTCGGCAACATATCTCTGAATTCGATGTAGCCTGGGACCTTATAAGGGGCTAATCGCTCACGGCACCATTTCATCAGCTCTGTCCCGCCCACTCCCCTCGCATCCTGTCTAAGAACGACAATGGCCTTAATCCGTTCTCCCACCTTCGGGTCAGGAACACCGATCACACAGGCCCCTACGACTGCTGGATGGTCCTGTAGGGCTGCCTCGATCTCAGAACAGGAGACGCGATATCCCTTATATTTGATGACATCGGCACTTCGATCAACGTAGTAGAGCTGTCCGTCCTGATCCCTGCGCATAAAATCCTTCATTCGATACCAGGTCTTGCCCTCGATCGCCACATAGGAAGCAGCCGTTTCTTCTGGTTTGTTCCAGTAACCTTTTTGGATAAATTCAGAAGTCACCAGGAGTTCTCCCGGATTGTTCGGGGCCACGGATTCCAGTGTCTCGGGGTCCACGATTTTTATCTCCCGCGAAGGGAGCGGCAAACCAACGCTTCCAGAGATGGGTTCTTTGTCAAGAGGGCTCATGGCCACAAAACCGACTTCCGTGGAACCGAAGACTTGATGGATCGGAACTCCAAACCTTTTCTTCCAGCGATTGAAGACCTCGAAAGGGAGGACGTCCCCTCCACTCCAGCAATACTTCAGAGAGGATAAATTAAAGAGGTTTAAGCGGTCGTTCTCTAAAATCATCCGGTAGAGAGTAGGGGCGCCGAGAAAGAGTGTCCCCCTATGCCTTTGGATAGCTTCTAAGATCGAATCGACCTGAGGAATGGGCATCAAGACAGCCGTGTTTCCCCTGTTCAGGACCATTCCGAGAATGACCCCCTGGGCCATCTGGTGAAAAAGAGGGTTTACCATGATGAAGATTTCTTTTCCATCGGAGATATGGCCTTCACCGGCACGTCGAACCTCCTCGACAAAAGAAACCATTCCGGTATGAGTTGAGACGCATCCCTTGGGGAATCCCGTTGTTCCCCCTGTGTACAGAATATAGCAGAGGCGCTCTCTTGGATTGATGCTCACTTTGGGAGGGCGAGGAGGATAATGGCGAATCAGGTTCCTGAAGAAGTGGACGTTTTCCTCCTTCTTGACAACGCCATTGGGAACTTTATCGAATAGGGCCCCCACGGCTCTTTTATACCACGGAAGGAGATCGACATAATTTGTGACAATCGTCCTTTTTATGGAGGTCTCTAGCAGCACTTCCTGGATGTATCTAAAATTCGTGTCCTGACAGAGAACAGTCTCTGCCCCGGAATCGTTGATGAGGTATTTGATTTCGTAGGGGGTATAGATGGGTGAAACGGGCACCGGGATCGCTCCGATCTGCTGGGCTCCGAAATATCCAATAAGGAATTGAGGGCAGTTAGGGATATAGAGCATCACCTTGTCATCGTCCCGTACACCCAAGTCATAGAGAGCGGTGGAGAAACGGTCAATCAGCTCTTTCAGTCTTTTGTAGGAAAACTTTTCCCCGAGATAGATGATGGCAGGATGGTTGGGATATCTCTCGCAGGCCCGTTCCAATCCATTGATCAAAGGTTCATCATAGCTTTCCATCGTTTATTCTGACCACATGACTATGGTAAACGCCGTCGGATGTCAACGTTCAAGGCATCCATTATTGTTGAATTCCCCAATCCGCAATCCGAAATCTGCAATTTTCCTTTATCTCTTCTCTTTCGATATTCTCCTTCGTTCTTCCTCCCGGATTTCACGTCTCAGGAGTTTCCCCACCTTAGACTTGGGAAGCATGTCTCTAAATTCAATGTATTGGGGTATTTTGTATGGAGCAAGCCTTTCTCGACACCATTTCAAGAGCTCCGACGCGTCAACGCCCCTGGCGTCTTCCTTCAAGACAACCATGGCCTTGATCCGTTCTCCAACCTTTGGATCAGGAACGCCCACGACACAGGCCCCGATGACCGTCGCGTGATCCTGCAACACTGCCTCGATCTCGGAGGCAGAGACCCGATAACCTTTGTACTTGATGATATCGGCTGAGCGCTCAACATAGCGGATTTCGCCATGGTCGTCCTGCCGGACATAGTCTCCCATCCGGTAATAGGTCTCCCCGTCGATTTCGACATAGGCACGAAGCGTTTCCTCGGGCTTCTTCCAATATTCCTTAATCGTATAGTCTGAAGTCACGACAAGTTCACCGGTTTCCCCGATAGGTACAGGCTCTAATGTGTCTGGATCTACGATCATACATTTCCTTGATCTTAGTGGAGAGCCGATGGACATGAGTTCTGGTTCTTTATTCAACCGGTTATAGGTGACGTGGCCAGCCTCCGTAGATCCATAAACCTGATAGATGGATATTCCTAATAACTCCTTCCATCGCTTAAAAACCTCTATGGGGAGGACGTCTCCACCGCAGAAACAGTATCGGAGGGTCTTCAGGTCGTACTGGTCCAGCCGGTCATTTTCGAGAATCATCCGATACAGGGCAGGGACCCCGAGAAACCATCTGACTTTATATTTTTGTATAGATAATAGAATGGCATCGGTCTGGGGCACGGGCATCAGAATGGTCGTGTTGCCAAAATTTAAACCGGTAGCAACAAAGAATCCAAGCGCCATGATGTGGAAGAGGGGATTAACCGCGATATAAGAATCCTTTCCTTCCTCAATGGTGCCAGCCACCACATCTTCCATAATATCTCTGACATAGGATGTCATCCCGAGGTGATTTCCAGGCACCCCCTTGGGGAAACCTGTTGTTCCCCCAGTATAAAGAATATAAGCGAGATCCTTCATGGGATCGACCTGAACATCAGACCTCTTCTGAGGAGGATGTTTCAAAAGGCTTTTAAAGTTATAAACATTAGAATCTTTCTTCATCTTCCCGTGCGGAATTTTATCAAAGAGGGTTCCCACGGCAACCTTCCAGAAAGGAAGAAGATCAACCAGATTGGTGACGATAGCCCTTTTCAGACAGGTTTTCGGGAAAATCTCTTTTACATAACAGAAGTTCGTATCCAGGCAGATGATCGTTTCTGTTCCGGAATCATTGATCATGTATTCAATTTCAAAGGACGTATAGATGGGAGGGACAGGGACAGCGATGGCTCCGATTTTTAGAATTGCAAAAAACGAGATAATCCACTGAGGAGAATTCGAGAGATAGATCATCACCTTATCCCCCTTTTTCACCCCTAACTGAGTCAGGGCAGCCGCAAGCCGATGGATGAGATCCCGGAGTCTAACATAGGAGAAATGCTCTCCCAAGAAGATGACGGCTGGCCGATCCGGATATTTTTCGCAAATCTCTTCAAATCGGGTGAAAATGTATTCCTCTGTCAACATCTTCTAACCCCACCTCCACCCTGGCCTCCCCCCGAAGGGGAGGGGAATCCCGATCTTGCTCCCCCTTCGCGTTGGGCCTGCCGTCCTCGCGCCCGTCGCGGCAGGCAGGCGCTTAGCACCGCGAGTAAGGAGGAGGACAGAAGGGGATTGGGTATCTGTCGGAGTAGTATTAAATTTACCATAATGTAAATAAACGATACCCCTACACTTATTTGGAAACCGTCAGTTTGTTTACTTGACCCGTTGAAATCTGAATCCCTTGAC
>DATIGG010000139.1:0-2031 GCA_035454825.1 Thermodesulfobacteriota bacterium
TCTGCAGGTTTTCGAAGTCCTCCATTTTCTCAAATTCAATGACCAACTCCCGATCATCCAAGACCTTCAATCTTCCAGAACGATTGACAATCTCGATAACTTTTAAAGGGTCAACGGTCACCCATCCTTTCATCCGGCGAACCAGTTCTTCACCAGTAAAAGCCCTTTCAATTTGAAGGTCAACTCTTCTCTTTTTGGCTTCCCAGCCAATAGAGGCAGGTTGGACAATGGTTGGGGTAACAGGGTCATGCATGGCTGCGCATCGAAACCAGAGTTTAGCGCGGATCATCTCTTTCAACCTCCTTTGCTTGGTTCGTTTTAGCCCTAAACCAATAGGGTTCTTGCCGGAGAAGAAACCCTGCATCATTAATTTATACCCATTATATCCATGTCTTGACACCCTCTTCAAGTTTACATTATCCTTTTATCCGATGTGCCAAAACTCAAAGAGAAGGAGCTTCTTATGGATTTGGTAACAATCATCAAAGAGCGAAAAAGCATACGGGCATTTAAACCGGATCCTGTTCCAAGGGAAACCATTGAAGATATTCTCAGACTGACAATCCACGCCCCCTCTGCCATCAATCTCCAGCCCTCGGAATTTCATGTGGTGGTCGGAGAAGAAAAAGAGAGGCTCAGCCGGAGGTTAATCAAGGCCTACCGGGAAAAACAGATCTCCTGTGGTCCCGGAACCACCAAGCCCTTGCCGAAAACCTTTGGCAGGAGGGGGGTCAAAACCCTGGAAGGAATGAAGGCCTATCTCGAAGAGATGAAAGTCCAGCCTGATCAATTTATTAACGAAGGAAGCTGTAACTTTTATGGCGCTCCCTCAGCGATCCTTATTTTTCATGATGATTCTTTCTCAAAGGGATGTCTCGTGGATATTGGTCTCGCCTTAGGATACTTCATCCTAACCGCCCATTCTCTTGGATTGGGAACCTGTCCAATCGGTTTAATCAATGCCTATGAGGATGAGGTCAAAGATCTGCTGAATATCCCGGAGAATAAGACCCTGGCGGTGGGCATAGCTCTGGGTTATCCGGACTGGGAGAGTCCGGTTAACCGTTTCAAGTCTTACCGGGAACCCCTTGAGAAAATGGTACGATGGGTGGAATGACACCCCATGAAAAAGACTTTTCCTATTCATGGAATTCTTGGAATATTTCTGCTTTTCCTCTCTGAAATTTACCTTTTCCGAAAAGTAGAACCCTTTTATAGCTGGTTTTACTGTTTTGCATGGTGGTCTTACATTCTTGCCATTGACGCTGTGATCTATCGGATAAAGGGGAACTCTCTGATCATGAATCGGATAAAGGAATTCCTGCTGATGATCCCCTGGTCTATCTTTATCTGGCTCATCTTTGAAGCAGCGAATCTCTCTCTTAAAAACTGGTATTACATCAATCTCCCCCACTCCCTCATTGAGAGATGGCTTGGGTATGTCCTTGCCTTTGGGACCGTCCTCCCGGGACTCTTCGAGACGACTGAACTTTTGGAGACGATCGGAATTTTCAAGGGAAAGAAAAGCCGAAAAATAGCTTTCTCAAAAACAACCCATATATTTTTCATATTCTTGGGAATCTTCTGTCTCCTTTCCTCAGTCCTCAGTCCTCAGTCCTTTTATTGTTTGATCTGGGTTGGCTTTATTTTTCTCTTGGAACCATTCAACTACTGGTTTGGAGGGAGATCTCTCCTGAGAGATCTGGAAGAGGGAAATCGACGGAAAATCTATCTCCTGCTGAGCGCGGGGCTGATCTGCGGGCTCCTCTGGGAAGTCTGGAATTATTGGGCTTTGTCCAAATGGATCTATACCGTTCCTTTCTTTGAAGAAGCAAAAGGTTTTGAGATGCCTTTCCTCGGCTTTTTAGGATTTCCCCCATTTGCTGTTGAAGCTTATGTCACGTATAATTTCATTTCCTTGTTCCGCTTCAACAGAGGATGGGAGGAAACAAGTTACCTTCTTCATGCGGATCAGAAGACAAGGAGGATGACCACCGTTTTGACAGCGATTCTCATGGTGAGTTTTTTCTT
>DATIGG010000140.1:0-2507 GCA_035454825.1 Thermodesulfobacteriota bacterium
GCCCACAATCTTTTTCTCGGCAGGGAGCGAAAGATCGGCAGGGGACTTCTGTCGCTTAAGAAACTCCATGAAATGGCCAAAGAGGCCCTGGCCAAAATCAATGTGACCATCGATCCATCGGTTCCTGTCGCTCATCTCGGATTGGCGGAGCAGCAGATGGTCGAAATTGCACGGGCCTTGAGTGAAGATGCCCAGTTTCTCCTGATGGACGAACCGACAGCCTCTTTGACGGAGCGGGAGATTGATATCCTTTTTGAAAAGATCGAAGGTTTGAAACAGGCGGGTGTGGGGATCGCCTATATCTCTCATCGATTGGAGGAGATACCACGGATTGCTGACCGCGTGACGGTTCTAAGGGATGGTGCCATCGTCTTTCGTGGACGTCTTTCTGAAGTGACTCTTCCTGAGCTCATCGCCAGGATGGTTGGAAGAGCGATTACCGATCATTATCCAAAACGGACCCCGTCCAGGGGAGCAGAGATCATTCGTGTGGAGGCGCTGCCGGACAACACGAGAAGCCGCAGCCTGACCGTTCATGAAGGTGAAGTGGTGGGAATCGCGGGTCTTGTGGGGGCAGGGCGAACAGAATGGGCCTGGAGGCTCGTTGGCGCTTCGCCAAATGAAGGGGAGCGGGCCCGTCTCTCCGGGAGCCTGGTTTCTATCCATTCTCCCTCGAAGGCAAGGGAACTCGGGATCGGTATGGTTCCTGAAAACAGAAAGGATCACGGCCTTGTCCTCAGCCGGACAGTCCGGGACAATATCACCATGACGGTGATCGATCGTCTCTCGAACTGGTGCGGGTTTATTGATCGCCCTCGCCAGTCAAAAACCTCCCGGGGATTCGTAGAGCGACTCAGGATTCGTTGCCCGGGGGACATGATTGGAGTCAACACCCTGAGCGGAGGAAACCAACAGAAGATTGTTCTCGCTAAGTGGCTTGCCCGCAAATGCCAGGTGATCATCCTTGACGAACCTACCCGGGGAATCGATGTGGGCGCAAAGTTCGAGATGTATACGCTGATCAACGAGCTGAGCCAGCAGGGGAAAGCGGTGATCTTCATTTCTTCCGATTTGCCTGAACTTTTATCCATGGCCGATAGAATCTATGTGATGCACCAGGGCGATTTTGTCGCGGAGCTTGATGCGAAACAGACCTCCCAGGAACAGGTCCTCCACTTTGCGTCGGGCTACTTTGAAAGAGCAACTTCTTGAGCATGAAACTCTCTTCTCAAAAAATGAGCCGGCTTCTTTCCAAGTATGGCGCGGTTGCCATGCTCATCGTTCTCTTGATCGGCGTGTCCTTAACCACACCGAGATTCTTTAGCTTGGTGAACCTCACGAATGTTGCCAGACAGGTCTCCATCAATGCCATCATCGCTGCGGGAATGACCTTTGTTATCATCACCGCAGGGATCGATCTTTCCGTGGGATCCCTTGTGGCCGTGACCGCATGTATGGCGATGGTGATCATTGACCGGACGGGATGGAACTTTGCAGGGGTTGCTGTCGGGATCCTCATGGGAGCCTTGGGAGGGGCAGCCAACGGAACCGTGGTCGCCTGGGCCCGCATTCCCCCTTTCATTGCAACGCTGGCCGGATTGACGGTCTATCGAGGATTGGCCCTGATCCTGACAGGGGGTGTTCCCATCGTCAAGTTTGAAGGGAACTTTCGATTCCTTGGGCAGGGGGACATTGGAGGAATCCCGTTTCCCATCATCCTGATGGTGGCCGTCATGATCACGATGCACATCGTCCTCACCCGAACCGCCTTTGGGGCTTATGTCTATGCTGTAGGAGGCAATGAGGAGTCGAGCCGACTCTCCGGCATCAAGGTGGGATGGATCAAGTTCTGGGTTTACGTCCTCTGCGGCTTTCTTACAGGGATTGCGGGGATGGTACTCATGGGGCGACTCTCATCCGCTCAGCCCGCTGTTGGGGAAGGGTTTGAACTGGATGCCATTGCAGCCGTCGTCCTCGGTGGAACGAGCCTCATGGGTGGCCGTGGTTCGGTCTGGAATACGCTGATCGGTGCCCTGGTGATTGGAGTCGTCAACAACGGGATGAACCTCATGGGAGTTCATACCCATTACCAATTAGTGGCAAAAGGCATTATTATTGTCCTTGCGGTCCTGCTCGACAGCTATTTGAAGAAGCGGCGGTAGCCGCGGTGGCGCATGCTTATGTCGCCTATTCCCATCTGACCTGGACCCCAACAACCCTTTTGAGGTCTTCAGCGGATAAGCCAGATATTTTTACAGAGGTCGTAGTCATGTCGGCATTCTCAATCAGTCTAACCACTCCCGGGATTATGGCCAACCTACAGCCAGATGCAGTAACAGGTTCAAATATTAAGTTAGCTTCAAGATCTGAAAATGCAGTTGCCTTCCTGAAAAATTTTCTATCGATAATCTGGTAACTGATATGTGCAGTCGCAGCAAACTCATACTCGGTTCCTGTTTTCCCTCCTCTCGCTGCCACACACTCAACATCAACAGCGATGATCTCCG
>DATIGG010000141.1:0-2605 GCA_035454825.1 Thermodesulfobacteriota bacterium
AGATTCCGTTGGAGAAGAAGGAATTCAATTACCATCGTCGCGAGCGGCAAGAAGGGTCTTTCCGCAGGACCATCACTTTACCGATGGCAATCGATTCCGGTAAGGTGAATGCGGAGATGAAAAAAGGGGTCTTGAAAGTCACCTTGCCGAAGCACGAAAGGGCCAAACCGCGCAAGATTCAGATTGCTGCGAACAAGTGATATAGGGAAGGAGGGATAGGGAAATGGAAGACAAAGAAATGGTTCGTCAGGAAAAGAAGGAAGTGAAAAAGGCGGGAGAAGAAATGCGGCCAGGCCCGGTCTTTATCCCGGCCGTTGATATTCTGGAGAATAATAATGAGATTATGATTCTGGCGGACATGCCGGGGGTTGAGGGCAAGGATGTGGATATTGATCTGCGAGAGAATGTCCTTTCCATTCGGGGGGCCGTCAGTCCAGTGGAGGATGAGAAAGAGGTGTCGGTTTATCTGGAATATAACTGGGGCGATTATTTTCGGCAATTCACCCTCACGGAAGTAATCGACCAGGAAAAGATATCGGCGAAAATGGATGATGGTGTTCTCCGCTTGATCCTCCCCAAAAAGGAAAGAGTCAAGCCCAAAAAGATCCAGATATCCGCCAATTGATGACCAAGGGGGGTAATCGGATCAGATTACTCCCCCTTGTTTCCTGGAAAAACTCTGCACCCTCTTATGCGATTATGAAAAGAAATCTATACAAGGTTCTCGGCATAAGTCAGGATGCAGACCCTGCCAAAATAAAAAAAGCCTACTGGAAAGCTGCGAAACGATACCACCCTGATGTGTCTCCGAGAACTTCAAAGAAGTTTAGAGAAGTCCAGGAGGCCTATGAAATCCTTTCAGACCCCCAAAAAAGATCCGTGTACGATGGGGAAAACCTGAAAAGAGCACCAATCCACATATCTTCTGTTGAACCAGCCCTCGCTTTTCATGGCCCATTGGATTCTCTTGAGCATTTCCTTTTTGATTCCCAAGATCGTTGGACTGGTCATTTTACTGAGATCCTTGGGAATAAAAAAAGATCCGGAAGTTTAGCCGCTGAAATTATTTTGACTCCGGAAGAAGCAAAGCAGGGCGGTGATATTTTCCTTCCCGTTTCATACGAAATTATTTGCGAACATTGTCAAGGGAGCGGACATTTTGCCGAGTTTATTTGTGATCAATGTCAGGGATGGGGGAAATTTGGAAAAAATGAGGAGGTTCGTTTGAGAATCCCAGTGGGGGTAAGAAACGGTCTTGTAGAAAGGATTATATTGTGGAGTTCTGGATATCAAGAAATCTCTCTCACCCTCACGTTTCGCATAAATCGTTACTGACAATGCCGTTGAATTCGGAACCTCTAAATTCAGCGGTCGTAATTGTTCAGCTCAAAAAACCCCAATAGGTAGTGTAGGTACGAAAAAGGGCAGGATCATTTTTGGGCTCGCTATAATTCCTCGTTCACGCCGTGGTTTATGCGGCGCAACGAAATACTGATACCCGTCGAGCGGGCTCAGTTTTAAAATTTTTAATCAGGTGATATATCCGGTATTTACGGGATCATGCGGTTTGCGGTCCGAGAGCCCTTTTTAGAAGTCCCGGCCGGTCTTTCTATCAATACTGGACAAATGCTGAAAATCAACCAGGGGACGGCCCTTCTTTGCAGCACCTCGTCAATGCTCTGTTCCCCTGAATCGTATCACTCCAGAGGCTTTTTCTAATTCGTCCCTGACTCCCACTGATTTTGATCTTTGACCAAGAGAGAGCCTCGCAGGTATTATCGGATGGCAGTTAAAGCAGAAAAACCGGGGTACCTTCGTTGCGGTCAAACAGAAAGAGAGTTCTATAATGGAAAGCATGATATCTTTCACGAAATCTTCCCCTAAGCTGACATTGTTTTATAACTTTGCCCTCTGTTAGGAAATTTGCCAATCCTATTCCAGACGGGTCTGATAGAATGATCTTCAAAAACCTCGGAGAAAGGAGAAAGGGAGATGAAATTGAGCGAATATTTTGAAAAGGCGAGTGGTCGAGGGGTTATTGCCACTTCAGATTCAAAGGGAAACGTGGGGATGGCGGTCTATGCCCGCCCCCATTTTATCAACGAAAAAACGATAGCCTTCATCATGAACGACCGATTGATGCATAAAAATCTCCAGTCCAATCCCAATGCCTCATATCTTTTTATGGAATCGGGCGAAAGGTACATGGGAAAGAGGTTATATCTGACAAAAATCAGAGAAGAAAAGGATAGCGACCTCATTGACCAGATACGAAGAAGAGAAAGAGGCCCATCGTCCCGGGTCTATGGAGATAAAAGCAAGTACCTCGTCTATTTTCGAATTCATAAGGTGCTTCCGTTGATCGGAGAAAAGAGCAGAGGGTAGCCAAGGCGGGGCACGAGGCTCCCCTCTCCAAAGCACAGAGTCTTACCAGCCAATCAAACGTGATTTCGCAACTGCAGCTCTACCGGGTGGGGATGCAGGTAATGCTGGTCCCTCAAGTAGGGCTGATCGTATTTGCGCACGTAGTGATTCACGAGGGTGATGGGTACGATGAGCGGAACCAAACCCTGACGGTACAGTTGGATTATTTCCAGCATTTCCT
>DATIGG010000142.1:0-4445 GCA_035454825.1 Thermodesulfobacteriota bacterium
AGGGCAGCCCATGATCGTGGAAATAGGATCCACCCTGAGGGATAAGTCGTTCGACCCTTCGACAGGCTCAGGGCGAACGGTCGAGGGGTCGAAGGATGAACGGTAAATCCAAGCGCTCAGGGTGAGTGGACGCGCCTACGCGGAGTCCCCTACTTCGGCAGGCGCAGGTAGGTTTTTAGTTGTTCATATTATTCATGTGCAGCCCCTCACCTCAGACCATCCTCTTTCTTGGCCTCTTCCTTCCTCAGACCACCAATCCGAGGTTGAGGTCTTCCGGAATCGGTGACAACAATGGCGACAACGATCTCGTCCGCCCGAGGAGCATCCGGCACCCTCACAGACATCGCATCAAAATGAGTCCGGACAAACGCAGCATCTTTGTAATGGAGCGGGACATCGATCTCGGTTCCTGGTCCTCCCATTTTCTTTGCTGAGGGAATAATCGCCTTTCCACCTCCCACAGCCTCTCTCATCGGGGTTCCCAATTTAGGATGTAAGATCGCCGCCGCATGCTCTAACTCACCATCGACACCCACAATCGCTGCCTTTCCGTAGCTCTCTGCCTGTTGCGGACGCATCTTCAGAGCCTCCACGGCCTTCTTCCCCAGCATCCCTCCTAACTTTTCACCGGTATCGATGAGCTCCTTCAGGTCCTCCACATACTTTCCAGCAAAGGGGTTCTTGATGACGGCAATGGCTGCTGCCTTCCGGGTTGGCGGATCCACTTTCTTTCCACTCTCCATCGCTGTTTCTTCAACAATGGTTACATATTTTCGAATCTCCATCTTCGCACCTCCATAAATGAATATCCAAATCGCAAATTCCAAATACAAATCCTGAATAGTCAACCTACAGTCTAATAAGCCAAGGATTCAGCGAATGAGTCCAAGCCACTCTTCCTTTTACAGCGATCAAAGCTCCTCTGATCAATCCTCTCCGGAAAAGGGAATTGGCTTTTGAAAGACCACGATTCACGGCCTCTTCAATCTTTTTCGAAGATAACTCTCCCATCCCTGTCGTCACCCATTCACCCGCGATATCCGTTTCAGGATAGATGTTTTCTGCAAGCGATCTCTTGATATGGGAATCCTCGACATTGGTAAAATTTCCGATCACCGTGGCGGCTGCATCGGCAAAGGATGCATTCTCCGAGAGGACGGTTGCAGCCGTAGCAATCCCCTTCGTAAAACTCCTGCCTCCAAGCCCGCTCGTCGCCACTCCGCCAATCCTCATGGTCTCATCAATGGCAATGAGATAAGAGGGCTGTTTGGCGCTGATATCCGTCTTTATCCCAACTTTCACTACTTCTCCTGCCGTCAAACGGATCGCAATGTCTCCCCCATTATCGATGATGATTTTGGTTCCACCCTGATGGATCATAAAATCGGCGACCACATCGGAGGATGTCCCTGCAACCGCAGCCAGGGGCGTTAAATCAGGCTCTTCCATCTTCTGGGTTGCTTCGATCATCCTGCGAACCACTTCCGGATATCGCTCTTCACCCTTTAGTGCTTGCGTCTTCTTCTTGATCACCGGGAGAAACCGGGCTAAGTCTTCAAGAACCTCTCTGGCTTTATGGGCCCCTCCTTCGGCCAGTTCCATCATGGGTCTTCCATGGTCAGAGACTTGGATAATCATCCGCATGGGACCATATTCAAATAGAACCGACCCATTCGAAAGAACTTCAACTGTCTCGCCCAACCTTCTTTCCCCTGACACCCTTCAGCACTTCCTCCAGTTTCCGAATCGATTCCTTGTGGCCGCCCATGTCCAGATATTCTTCAAGCCTCATCGTATATTCCAGGGGAACAACAGGTGCCGGTGTCGGAACATAAGTGAAGGCCCTGACCATGACCTTCTCCACATTCACAAGGAAGCTGATTCCGCCCCCCGGCAAAATATAAGTTGGAGCGCCACCCACAGTAAGTTTTGCACGGCTTGAATGGATTGCCTCATTGAGCTTGACAGGAATTTTTGTCACTCCAGCCCGCGCACTCCCCCCTGCCCCACCCACGAACATGGCTGAAACCCTCGAAGACTGGCAGTTGGAAGCTATCATCTCAACGGCCATCTTTGCTTCAGGAGTTAATTCAATGGGGACAAATATCCCGTTCTCTTTCAATCGGAACATGGCAGACCTTTCGGCTGTGGTCTCGGTGATCAGGACCGTCATCCCGGGTTTTGCGATCTTCGGGTCGAAACCTTCGATGATGTCAATGGGGTCTTCAATCGGAGTTCCTCCCCAACCCTGACCGTGTTCGCCGAAATACCGACCCGGAGTTGAGCGCCTCGCCCTTAATCGAATGCCACTGTATTTTGCACCCAGTTCCTTTCCTGCGGCATGTTCGGTGAACTGGCCAATGAGGTGGGCATCGATTACGACGACCTCATCGGCAGCCTCCATAAAATACCTGCCGAAGAGGCCCATCGATGCACTGCCGCAGCCGACTCTCATCCGCTTCCCGATATCGCCATCGATCAGAGGGGCTCTGCCGACCTGAAGGACGAGCTCAGCCCCATCCTTGACCCTGAGTTTAACCCCTTTTCGATTGGCGATATCAACCATCACTCTCACAACAGCCAGTCCATCTTTGCCCGTTAGCAAATTGGCGCCACCCAGCGAGAGAATCTTCGATCCATATTCCTCCGTGCAGAGGTGTCCCACTTTTCTCTTCCCCATAAGGACAGGCGCGCCTTCTTCACCCACGTGCCTGTCCGTATCAACCTTTACCTTGATCCCGCTATAACTCAGGGGAGCCTCTGTCACGACCGTAACAACATCGATTCCATCTATTCTCGACTGAACAATATAGGGAGCGGGTTTCGTATCCGGATAAGTTGTCCCGGCTCCAATGCCCGTGATCAATGGCTTCTGGATGACCGGTTCATGAACCTCACCGACGATCGTTTGAACATCTTCATATGACTGAAGAGGAATGTTGCGAACCAGGGTCCCGTCCCGATTGACGAACCGTTGACAGGCCCCGGTATTCCCAGCTTTGATATAACAGGAGATGGGACAGGATGGGCAATTGACCCCTCCCTCTCTTTGCCCGGGTCCGGACTGAATGGCGTCCTTTGGACAAACCTTTGTGCAAGCCTTGCAGTCGACACAGATGTCCGAGATGGAGGCTCTTTTCTTTTTACGAACCATGGAGACTGCTCCCACCGGACAGGCTTCCTGGCACAGTCCGCATCCAATACACGTTTCCCAATCAACAATCATGGTACCAGTCTCCCCAGGGGTTCGAGGGGCCCAGGGTCCGAGGATTCGAGCATAACAACCCAAAACAATACAAGACTCTGATCACTTGACCCCTAGAACCCTTGAATCCTTGAACCCTTTGTTTCTATACTTTGCTGGTTACTATTTTTCCATTCGGTGGGGGCGTATTTCGGCTTACTCCGATCTTCATCTGGCCATCGATCATCACTCCTGCAACCCCGGGAATGTCTCCAACTTCGATGGCTGAGAGGGCATCCTTGCCCACTGATCCCATGGGCGCATCCATGACCACGAGATCAGCCTCTTTCCCGGCTGCAATCACCCCGCGATTCAATTTATAAACCCTCGCCGTATTGCCTGTGGCCATGGCGATCGCCTCTTCTGCTCTTACATCGCAGAGAGAGGCCAGGAAATTGATCACTCTGAGGATCCCAAGCGGAATCACTCCGGTTCCTGAAGGGGCATCATTTCCGATGATGATTCGATGAGAAGCCTTCACCTCTTTGACCAGCTTCATTACCTCAATGATCATCTTCATGTTGCCGCAATGGACAATCTCGATGGTCAGAGTGGTGTTTCGTACCAGTTTCTCCGCTTCCGCAATGGAGATTGCAGTCGTTCCACCGTTAATATGGGAGATAACATCCGGGTCGATGGCAATGACATCTGCCGCTGGGACGGTGGAGCTCCCGGGAATGGAAGTGCCTCCGGTATGCATCATGACAACCATCCCGTATTTCTTAGCCCACTTTACCATGGGGGTTGCATCCTTTGGGTTTTTCACAGCACCAAGCCCGATCTCTCCCACAACGCGGACGCCCTCTCTTGCAAGCTCTTCGAAATCTTTCTCTTGAAGCCCCGGCTCAAGGATAAGACCTCCACCCAGAACCTTTACCCCCGCCGGTCTCGCGCTGGCAAACGATTTGGCTGCGAGAATCGCCAATGCCTTCGTTCCTGCGACATCCCTTGGCCTGCCGGCAAGATGGACCTCCCCTGCTGAGATGAGGGTTGTCACGCCTCCATGGAGGGAGGATTCGATGAAGTCGAGCATTTTCTGCCTGGGCGTAAAATCACCCAAAACAGGATGGCAGTGAGAATCGATCAGACCAGGGGTCACCGTCATCCCTTGGACATCGATGACCTGATCCACTCCTTTGGCATCGATATCCTTCTCCTTGCCGACCCCTTGAATCAAACCCCCTTCGATTGAAAGTGTATC
>DATIGG010000143.1:0-4643 GCA_035454825.1 Thermodesulfobacteriota bacterium
CCGCATCAGCCCAATGGCACCGAAATAGAGTCTGGGTGTCCCGGTCAAAGGGTCCAACCCCACCGTCGCCATAACCATTCCAAAAATTCCAGTGACCAACCCTTTCATTAAGGAAGTCCCAGAAAGGGTAATGAGCATGGTCAAACTGAACAGCAAGAGTCCGCAATATTCCGGAGGACCAAATTTCAAGGCATACTTAGCAATCCCTGGACCAACGATCGAACACACAATGGCCCCGAAGGTACCCGCAATGAATGATCCCACGGCAGCAATCCATAACGCCTGCCCGCCTCTTCCTTGTTTCGTCATTTGGAATCCATCAATAGACGTTACTACTGAAGCGGCCTCACCAGGGATATTTACTAAGATGCTGGTCGTAGACCCCCCATACATCGCTCCATAGTACAATCCAGAGAGCATGATAATGGAACCCGTAGGATCCAAACGCATGGTAACCGGCAACAAAATGCCTATGGTGGAAGCAGGTCCCAAACCGGGCAATACCCCCACGATCGTCCCCAACACACAGCCGACAAAACAATAAAAGAGGTTGGTAACCGTGAAACAATTTAAAATACCATAGACAAGATCCATTTCCCCCCCCGTGTGCGGCTTTCAAAAATTCAGCAACACGCCCCGCGGAAAGATCATCCCCAACCAAACAACGAAAATAAGATAAAAAGATACTGTCATGGCGGCGGTGATACTTAAATTGGTTAACCAAGACCGGAACCCCACGATTCGATTGATCAGGAAGAAAAAAACCAGGGACGCCAGAAGGTATCCGATCCAATCCATCAGGAGGATGTAGGCTATCATCGCAATTATCATGCCGATCATCATTTTCCTATATTCGCTGTTTCCTGTGGATTGTTTGACTGCCGATTTTTTCTCGATCCTGGGTATCTTTTTCCGCTCAACCACAAAGTAGATCAAGCCAACGATGACTAAAATGGCGCCCATTCCTAAATTGTAGAAACCAGGCCCAAGGACATCATACATCTGAAGCTTTTCTGCAAAAACCAGTCGTATGCCTTCGATGATGCTCAACACACCCACGATGACGAGCACAAGCACTTCGATGAGCAGTGTCTTCATGCCACGTGATTCCTCCCCTTTAATGGGCAGCGGATTGTTCCTAAAATACACCTGCGCAACAATACAGCATTCGTTGAGACCGATTTCCGGTTTGCAAGGTATTCTCGATCATTCAAAAGTGCCCTAACCCTTTAGGCTATTTTCGTGAGGAGTGGCCGGACTGTTCTGGGTCATGGTAATGGAGCAGATCCCCTGGAGAGACCTGCTCCGTTGTTAATAGAATGACTGCCTATTTTTTCACTCCATAAACCACTTTTGCAAACTCCGATTCCTTCTTAATATATTCCACCATCTCTTTCGGACTATGGTAGAAAGGCCTAAAGAATTCCTTTTTGATCAGGGCAAGGTATTCGGGGTCCTTCAACATCTCTTGGATGGCCGCGGCCCAGATATCTACAATATGGGAAGGCAATTTGGGCGGCCCCGAAACCCCAAGCCAAAAGGGACAATATACAGAAGGGTAACCCAGTTCTGCATGGGTGGGAACATCCGGGAGTAATGGGTCCCTCTCCTTCAAGGCAACGGCCAAAACCTTCACGGTTCCTGCCTGGATATGCGGCCAGGCTGAGATGATGGCAGGATGCCCCATTTTGATATGCCCCCCTGCTACCAGAATCGCTGCAGCCGACCCTCCCTTGCTCATCACCGGTTTGGTTTTTGAAATATCGATTTTTGCAGCATTAAAAACCATTCTTCCGACAAAATCATCTCCACTGACACCCCCGAGTGAATCCCATGTAAAATTCTCAGGGTCTTTCTTCGCATCCGCCAGTAGATCATGAAAAGTCTTGTAAGGAGCGCTGGAAGGCGATATTGTTATTATCGGATTAAAGACTGTTATGGCAATAAAAGTTCGATCCATCACCTTAAAAGGGAGATCCTTGACTACCACTTCCAGCAAAGAACACATGGGCAGTCCATCTGCAAGCATGGTATAACCATCAGGGGGTGAACTGTAGACCTCAAACGTGCCTGGAATGGTATTGCCGCCCGGCTTGTTAACTACGTTGATGGGGACCCCCCATTTCTTCGTTAAGAAAGGTCCCATGGCCCTGGCCGCCATGTCCGTCGAACCCCCTGGTGTAAATGGGACAATCAGATTGATGGGCCGGGTTGGATACTTAGGTTGTGCCTGGATCTCTACAGCTAATCCGAACAAGGCCGTGACCACGACGAGGGTAATCACTGCAACTAATCTTCTTCGGCACATAACATTGTCCTCCTTTTCGTAAAGATGTGTTTGACTGCTGCCCACGTAAGATCTACTTGTTTCTCACTCCATATAATTCTGCCACTTCCTCAGATTCCTTGGCCAGTTACTCTTTCATCCCGTTCGCATTTCGGTAAAAATCCATAAAACCAGCCTTTTTGGTCTGCGAGATATACTCCGGGTCTTTGCCAATCTCTCTTAACGCCTTATCCCATGTCTCGACAATAGGCAAAGGCATTTTGGGAGGACCTGAAAAACCGGTCCAGAAGATAAAATTGACATTAGGGTATCCCAGTTCCGCCGTGCTCAGGACCTCCGAGAATAGAGGGCTCCTCTCCTTCCTGGTTGCGGTCAGCACGCGAGCGGAACCTCCTTGGATGAGGGGTAAGGCTGAGATAATGGAGACCCAGGCCACCTTCACATGCCCTCCGGCAGCGAGTGTAGCAACGGAGGCTCCCCCCTTGGCCATGACAGGCCGGGTCTTGCGCCCTCCCTAAAATCAGCTTCCTTATTTTTTCTTTACCCCGTACACATCCTCGGCCACCTCGCGTTCTTTCTTGATGTATTCGATCATCTCGCGCGGACTGTGGTAAAAGAGTCTCAGTCGGGCTTTTTCTAATTGCCCAAGATATTCTTTGTCCTTCGTCATCTCCTGCAAAGCCTTCGTCCATATGTCAACAATGTGGCCTGGCAATTTGGGCGGCCCTGAGAAGCCTTGCCAAAAAGGCAAATAAATAGAGGGGTAACCGAGCTCTGCGGTCGTGGGGACATCTGGAAGCAGGGGGTCTCTTTTATCAAAACACACGGCAAGCACTCGAATCGTACCTGCACTGATATGCGGAAGGGATGTCGTAATGGTGGACACATCCATTTTGATGTGACCCCCGGCAACCAAAGCAGCACCTTGGGCTCCTCCTTTACTCATCACCGGTTTGGTCCTCCCGACATCTACGCCTGCTGCTTTAAAAAACATTCTTGCACCAAAGTCATTACCACTGACCCCTCCAAGGGAACTCCAAACAAAATTTTCTGGATCTTTTTTAGCATCCTCCATCAGGTCCTTCAGGGTCTTGTAAGAAGAGGTAGCAGGGACAATGATATCTTGCGGGGAAAAGCTCGTGATGGCGATGAACGCCCGATCCATGACCCTAAAAGGGAGATCCTTTACAACCACTTCCAATAGAGAACACATGGGAAGGCCGTCGCCCAGCATCGTATAACCGTCAGGGGGCGAACTATACACCTCTAACTGACCCGGTATCGTATTGCCTCCGGGCTTGTTGATCACATTGACAGGGACGCCCCATTTCTTGCTCAGAAACGAAGCGTTGATCCTCGCCGCAACATCCGTCGAACCACCCGGAGCAAAAGGAACAATCACGTTAATGGCCCGGGTGGGATACTTTTCCTGAGATTGGACCTCGGCAGCCCATCCAATCAGCACAACAACTGAAAATATGATTCCACTCATTAAAAAAGGTCCTTTGACTTTAAACATGGATCTCTACCTCCTTCCCGTTTGTTATTGTTATTAACGTTCGCCGCAGCGGCAATTCCCCGAGCTCCGTTCCTCCTATTGAGAGGTTGTCCACCGATTTAACCCCAAGATTCAAAGTGTTGCAATTGTCAATTATTTATTGACAACCATACTAAAAAAAAGTTAAATTGTCAAGATTTTTTTTCGCCCCCTATGGAACCCCTCGGTTGCGGAACGTAAGCCCCTTAGAGAATGGTGTAACCCCTGGCTTTAGCTCTGATTCTTCAGCCCTGAAGGACTGAGTTACATGACAGGGCAGCAATTGGAATTCCGCAAAAGAGAGATTACGCCTCTATTCTTAACCCCAATCTGTCCCCGGGCAGTCACGATCCTGACCGTTAATGAAAGAGAGGGATAATAACTTCTTGGATTCAGGATCGAAGAAATCCAAAATTTTTTATTGACAAATCTCTTCCACTTTGATATATATTTCGGTGAGCTGTCAATAAATAATTGACAGGTACTTAGATTTGTGAAGCCGACCATTCGGCATGAGAGGTCTAACGTACCGGGGTTAGCGGCGTGTTTGAACGTTTAATCAATGGTTAGCACAAGGAGGAGTAAAATGAGATATCTCTTAGTCTTGACCCCTACAGAAGCCAAAAAATTCATCGCCAAGAGCTTGGTAAGGAAAAGCGAGTCACTCCAGAAGGCCTTAAACAAAGGAACGGTCCTCATGCATCCGAGTACTTCGACCTCGTTCCTCTATGAAGAGCTTGTTGGGGAGAGCCCCGAAGGCCTTTGCTTCATCGGGGCGATCGCGCCCAAAGGAACCTGCATCAGCAGGGATTTCGAGGA
>DATIGG010000144.1:0-4231 GCA_035454825.1 Thermodesulfobacteriota bacterium
ATTAAGAATGGAATCTCATCCGCAGCAGATCGAATTCGCCCGCCTCAATCTTAGCTACACGGTTCTAAGTAAACGAAGGCTCATTGAATTAGTGGAAAGAGGGTCTGTCAACGGGTGGGATGATCCACGGATGCCTACCCTGGCTGGTATGCGAAGACGGGGCTATACCCCCGAGGCAATCCGCGAGTTCTGCGAGCGGATCGGTGTGGCCAAGAATGACAGTGTCATCGATATGGCTCTCCTTGAGCACTGTGTCCGGGAGAATTTAAATGAAAGTGCTCCGCGTGTAATGGCCGTACTCCATCCTCTCAAGGTGGTGATCGATAACTACCCGGAAGGCCAGGTAGAAGAGTTTGATTGCCCTTATCATCCCCAGAATATCGGAATGGGATCCCGGAAAGTCCCCTTCGCTCGGGTCTTGTTCATCGAGCAAGAGGATTTTTTGGAGAATCCACCCAAAAAGTTTTACCGGCTGGCTCCAGGCAGAGAAGTGCGTCTCCGCTATGGGTGCTTTATAAAATGCGTAAGCGTCATTAAAGATCCAAAGACAGGTGAAGTGATCGAAGTGCACTGCACCTATGACCCCGAGACGCGAAGCGGATTTGCTCCGGATGGGCGGAAGGTTGAAGCAACCATCCACTGGGTGTCGGAGGCTCACTCTGTCCCCGCTGAAGTGCGTCTTTACGACCGTCTTTTCAGGGTTGCCAATCCGCTGGGAGAAGGTTCTGATTTCATGGAGTATTTAAACTCAAAATCCCTGGAAGTCCTCAAGTCATGCCGGGTGGAACCGAGCCTGGCCAATGCTCCACCGGGAAGCCGTTTCCAGTTTGAGAGGGTGGGGTATTTCTGTGTTGATCCTGTTGATTCTTCCGGTAAGGCCCTGGTATTTAACCGAACCGTAACGCTGCGGGATTCCTGGGCCAGGATCTCAGAGGCTTACAAAAAGCATCAAAAATAGTTTTGACGGAAATGAATAGGGGCTGCTTTGCAATGTGGAGAGAGTCTAAGCCTCCGGATTAGGGAGTCAGGAAGAGGTATCTGGATGGGATCGATTGATAGACCTTTCAGTCTTCTTTCCAACTTTTCCCTTGTACACCCTTTGGAATTCACGATTCTCCAAAACGATTTCATCAACATATTCACCACAGAAAATGCATCTCCACCCCCAGGCCTGTTCGGTTTCAGAATAGACCTTGTCGTAAGCCATGATGCCATTACACCGAGCGCATCTCATATTGAGCCTCTCAGTGAAATAATTTTCTTCCAACGTTAAGAGGATGTCAAGAACTTTCTATCAACGGCAGTATCTCCCCAGTCTTGGGACTGGGACAGGGGTGTCTTCCCTCCGAAAACTTGACAAGAGAAGAGATTCGGGTTCATTGCATCCATTTATCAACGAGGCGGTTAGCCTCTGGCGGAGCCTTTTCAGCGTTTTGTTGCGCATCCCAGTTGAGTAAAAGGCTTCTTATTTCTTCCGAGTCCGATTTTTCCCTCCCTCACAACTTGGCGAATATCTTTAGCCTCTTTCCAGATGGCATAATGAAAGTAAACAAGATTTGTGATTCCGACGAGGATCAGGGAGAGAAACATAAAGGGGTAGTCTGTCCATTCAAGGATGATGCCCATCATCATTGGTCCCACGCCTGCTCCCAGGTCTCCAAGTGCCGTAAACGTTGCCATGGCCGGACCCTGCGCAGCCCCCGCTTTCTCCATGACGTAAATCATCAGCGAGGGATAGAGAAAAGCCCATCCTGCTCCAAGAATGATCGCAGCAAGGATAAACATTGAGAGAGAGTTTGAGAAGGGCAGGATGACTATTGAAACGATGATCACGAAGAGGCAGGGCATGATGATTTTCTTCCTGTCATACAAGTCCAATACCCTTCCGCCCAGGGACCGCCCCAGAATGAGGGTGACAGCTAAAAAGATGAAGAAAATTCCAGGATTGGATACCCCATGCTTCAGGGCATACAAGGGAAAGAAAGCACTTAAGCTCCCCCAGATGATGTTGAGCATGAAAGCGATGATTGAAGATGGGAGCGCTTCACGGCTCAGAAAGGACTGTGCCTCTTGAGGTTCATTCTGAGATGGTGCGGCTCCATGCTTCCCTAATTTCGTTACAATGAAGAAAGAGCATAAGGACATGCCCATGCACGCCAGAAAAAGAACAATGAAGCTGAAATGGTTGATGAGTAGCATCCCGACAAATGGCCCCAGGGCAAAAGACAGGTTGTTCGACAGATAAAAGTAGCTGACGAACTGGCCTCGGTGAGATTCGGGAGTGATGTTAGCTATCAACGTAAAAGATGCAGTCGAGAAAAGGCCAAGCCCTATCCCGTGAAAAACCCTCACGATCAAGAGCGGCCAAAAGGGCGGCGCCAAGATATAAGCAAGACACGAGAGAACATAGATGGCCGTTCCGGCAATCATGAACTTCTTTTCAGGGATTCTTAAAAGCGCTCTTCCCACAAACGGGCGAATGACCAGCGAGGAAACACTGAAAATCCCAACAAGAAAACCAATTTCCGCCTCCTTAGCCTCAAAGTGGGAGAGGTAGATGGGGATAGCTGGAATAAGGATGCAGAATACGCACGAGAAAGCAAATTGAGCGAAGAAGCTGAGAATGAAATCCCGGGGCAATATCTTTTGAGTGGTCATAATTTTGTACTCCAATAGGTTTCAATTTAGGAAAATGACAATCGAAAGGCTGGTTGGAAATCTTTCCAATCAACACAATCATTTCTAAAGATTTTAAAATGTGGTCAAGATGAGATGGGTATGACAGGGCTAACAGCGGAGGATGATGGCTCTTGGATTGAGGGAAGGTGCCGGAGCAAAGAAACATGAGACAACTTTCGAAATCCTGCTTGCGCATAGGCCGTCCCGCCCTAAATTTTCAAGGCTTAAGCTATTTGAAAAGGCATCGGATTCTGCCAAGCTTGAGGAACAGGCATATGCCGAGAGAATCGGAAGAAAAGAAGAAATGAGAATGGCCAAAAACATTCGTATTTTTTTGTGCTCGTTTTTCATTTGAAAACCTGCGTTGCTTCTCAATGGACTAATCAGGTCAGATTGGGAAGGGCTGATTCGCAGCGCCAGATTATTTATTGTTTACACCCATCAAAAAGTAATATACGATATTTTTTCTCGTGAGTCAAAACAGTCCTCCAAGAGGAACGGGCAACCGCTCCTTCTCTCCTCAGGGAACAGTCCGCCAGGTCGCTGCCATCATGACCCAGACGAAGAGGAAAGAACCGTGATTGATACGTGGATACAGGAAGGAGACAAAAGTGAAAGAATTCAACTACGTCCAAGTCTTTATCTACTTAAATCAGACCGATGGGTCCCAAATTCCGATTTAGAATTTGCCATTGCGAGGGAACCAAAGCAATCTCGCCCTTTTCGATGGGATTGCCACGCACCTTTGAGGTGCTCGCAATGACACGTCGGGCAAACGTTTTCTTTTTCTAAATCGGGTGGGTTTTTCCTATTGACCCATAATGGGTTTTATGGTACATTGGAATCAGATCAGGAGGTCATACCGATGCGAGGCAATATCTTAAAAGTTAAGGACGAATTTAAAGAGGTTGACACGAGAACGATTGACGATCGAAACAGGCTGACGCTTGGAGAACTCGTGAAGGGGTCCAAAAGAGTCCGCTTATACAAGAATGACGCGGGAGAACTGCTCTTACAGCCTGTCGTTGAAATTCCCGCCTCCGAAGCGTGGCTCTTCCGGAATGAACAAGCAATGGAAAACGTCAAAGCGGGCTTAAAAGACGCATCCGAAGGTAAAATATCAAAATTGAACCTTAAAGATCTCTAGAGGGGCAATTGTTCGACATCTATCTAACCGATGCGGCTAAAAATCAGTTGGGGAGGCTGAAAAAGGACAAGGGCCTTGAAAAAAGATATCAGGCCGTTAAAAAGGCTATCCATTTTCTTTCAGAGAATCCGAGACACAAGAGCCTTCAAACTCACGAATTTACCAGTCTCAAAGGACCAAAGGGAGAAAAAGTCTTCGAAGCCTATGCGGAACAATCCACTCCTGCCGCTTACAGGATATTCTGGTACTATGGTCCAGACAAGAAACAGATTACGATTATTGCCCTCACCCTGCACCCCTAAGCATACAGGGTCAGAATACAGGGTTTACTTATGACAAGTTGTGTCGAGCATAGTCTCTGCCTCCTTTTTTTAGGATTAGTTTTCTTAAAATTTCATTGTAGAA
>DATIGG010000145.1:0-4079 GCA_035454825.1 Thermodesulfobacteriota bacterium
GAGAATCTTTCTCTCCGCCCTAAAATGGTGGATAAGCGGCTGAGAAAAGGTGACGGCATCGGTTCCGAAGTGATCTCCCCGGATTTTCAAGGGGATAGAAAACCAGAGGTGCTGCTCATTTCCTGGGGGTCAACCAAAGGGGCTGCAGAGGAGGCCGCGGTTCAATTGAGGTCTCGAAAAAGGAGGGTGGCGACCCTTCATTTCTCCCAAGTCTGGCCCCTCGTCCCTGATCAATTCGTGAAGGTTCTGGAGCAGTCAAAGCAGGTGATTTGTGTCGAGAATAATGCCACCGGTCAACTCGCCCAGCTGATCCGGAAGGAGACTGGGTTTGTCATCAAGAAGAGGATTTCGAGATACGACGGATTACCGATCACACCCGATTACATCTTGAGGCATTTGTGAGCGACACCGGCGGAGGAAGGATGAAAAACCGCACAGGCAGGCGAGAGGGGTTACCTGCCTGCGCGAAGCCGCTTCGACGAAGGCAGGGGGGAAGATTAGAAGACGTCTTCTCAATTATGTTGTGATTAGCAAACGAAGGAGGCGATCATGGTGGATATCAAAGAGTACGGTGACTCTAAACCCGCGTGGTGTCCGGGATGTGGGAACTTCCCCCTTTTGAAGGCGGTGAAACAGGCGCTGGTCAAGCGAGGTCTGGAGCCTCACCAGGTGCTCTTCATTGCGGGGATCGGTCAGGCAGCGAAAACGCCTCATTACTTGAAGGCAAACCTCTTCAACGGTCTCCATGGCCGTTGCCTTCCGGTGGCGACGGGGGCGAAGTTGGCCAATCCTGACCTTGTCGTCATTGCGGAGAGCGGTGACGGGTGCATGTATTCCGAAGGAGGGAATCATTTCCTGGCAGCCATCCGCCGGAACATCGATATCACCGTGCTGGTCCACAATAATCAGGTTTACGGCTTGACCAAAGGTCAAGCGAGTCCCACGTCGGACGAGGGATTTACCACGAAGGCCCAACCCGAGGGCGTTGCGCTGGCGCCTTTCAACCCGCTGGCCGTCGCCATTGCTTTGCATGCAGGCTTCGTTGGAAGAGGTTACGTCGGATTGGAGGACGATCTGGTCCATCTCCTGGTGCAAGCCATCAATCATCGAGGGTTTTCCCTGGTTGATATTTTACAGCCCTGTGTTTCGTTTAACAGGGTGAATACTTACCAATGGTATAAGGACCGGTGCAAACCCCTGTCTTCTTCCCACGACCCGACGGACTGGGAGGCTGCCATGCGGCTGTCCCAGCAATGGGGAGAAGAAATCCCCGTTGGAGTGATCTACCGGAATAGCAGGCCTCCTTTTGAAGACCATATCGCAACCCTGAAGAAGGGACCCCTGGTGGCCCAGACGGTGGACCGTGCCCGGCTGGCAAAAGTGATGGAAACCTACGGGTGAGGTTCAGAAGATGCCCATTCCTTGGGCCTCTGAGCTTCCTTGAATTTGAAATTAAGTCCGATGGTGGTGTGATTGGCGAAGGGACGATTTCCCCCGAGGATATCAGACTCTTCCGATACGTTGAGACCGCAGAGGAGACACGGGAGGTTATCGCAAAGGCTTATCCCGGATTATGAGCTTTCCAGGATAAGCCTGAAATCTGGAGCTGTAACCTGAAAGCAATGCGTCCCTTGTCAGAGTGATAACGGAGAATGTGACAAGAAGGACAAAATGAGGGAAATCGATTCCTTGAAAACATCCATCGGATCTTCGAACAGAAATCTGTTCCGTTCGATGGCAGTGGCAATGGGCCTGATGCTCTCACCTGAGTCACTGGTCCTCCTTGGGAACAGCGTGGGCACAGTCGGCCTGCCTTTCATGTTCTTGCTTCTTCTGGCCGCCGGGGCACATCTCTCCACGGCCTTTAGCTATGGGATTCTCTATCGGAGATTTCCGGGTGCGGGTGGTGAGGCCCGATGTCTGAGCGAGGCTCTGGGGACGACTACGGCATTTGTATTTCCAATCTGTTCGAGATTCTTCCTGGCTCTCTGTGGCATCACAGGGATCCTGGCTACGGCCGGATACGTGTTCAATGAGGTCTTCATCCACTCGTTTCCAAATCTCGGGTTTTCTTTCTGTCTGCTAACTTTTCTTTTTCTGATCAATCTCATTAGTCGAAGGCTGTCAGAGATAGCCCAATTCATCTTCGTTGGGCTGACCTTCCTCGGCCTTCTCTCCCTTGCTGTGATAGGGCTTCTGCACCTTGGGAATGCTCCTTCCAATGATTGGACATCGCCTCAAATGACAACCTCCGTGGCTCGCACGGTTTCCCTCGGCCTGCTTCCATTTGTTGGATTTGATCTGGCGAGGTTCGCAGGGAAGGAAGATACGCTAAAAGCAGAGGTCTTTTCTAAGAGTACGATGCAAGGAATTCTGGGCGCCGCTTTTCTCTTCTTTTTGTGGGGCCTTGTGTCCGCGCAATACGTCCCATTGGAGAGGTTGTCCGATACGACGGTCCCCCATATGGTGACGGCCCGGGCCATATGGGGAGAGACTGGTCGCGTGTGGATGGGGGTGATTCTGTTGGCATCGGCCTGTGGCGCTTCCAACATCTTGCTTTTCGGCGTCAGCCGAATGATCACGGCGATGGGTGAAGAAAGGATTCTCCCAGCGTTTTTCACACGGTTGCCCTACCGGCCCCTTTTCCCCCTCCTTCTATTGGTTACCGGGGTGGCGGCCACGATGGGCTTGGGGGCGGCCGGTTCTCCCGCGCTCAATACTCTGATCAGGGCAGGTTTTCTTTTCTGGCTCTTAAACTATGCCGTGGTTCACTTGTCTATTCTACGGCTGCGAATCCAAGGTCCCAACTGGGCGATCCCAGTCATCGGGCTACTCGCCTCGTTATCTGGTTTCGTCGGGATCGTGGCCACAGACGATCACCCCGGATTTTTGCTGAAATGGATGTCCATCATTTTTGTTTTTGCTTCCTTCTTGGGCTTTTTGTGGAATCGACTTTGCCGAGGAATGCCACGACAAAGATAACTTTCATCGAAAGGAGGTCAAAGAATGGAAACGAAGCGAAATCGGGTTCTTATTTTAACGGTTGGTTTGGCCCTTGGCCTACTCTTTGCGTTGGAGGCCATGGCGCAAGAGGTCCCGAGGATAACAAAGGAGCAACTCAGGGAAATGCTCGACCGTCCAGACGTCATGATCATCGACGACCGGAGCGGCGCGGACTGGAATGCCAGCGAATTCAAGATCAAGGGGGCGGTAAGAGAAGATCCGGCAAAAGCGGATGAATGGGCCAAGAAGTATCCGAAGGATAGGACGCCAGTCTTTTACTGCGCTTGACCCAATGAGGCGACCAGTGCCCGGGTGGCACAGAGATTTATCGATATGGGATTCCCGAAGGTCTATGTTCTCAAAGGAGGCTGGCATGAATGGTTTCGTGCCCGGTATCCAGTGGAACCGAAATAAGTTCGACGAGAGCTTGATTGGCAAACGATTTAACTGAAAGGAATTATCCCCATGAATGAAACAAGAACGATTGCCTATTTCTCCATGGAGATCGGTTTTGAAACGGCCATCCCCACTTACAGCGGCGGCCTGGGCGTTCTCGCGGGAGATACGATTCGTTCTGCCGCCGATCTCAGGGTGCCGATGATTGCGGTTACCCTCCTCTACCGAAAGGGATACTTCCGCCAGAAGCTCGAGGTGGACGGATGGCAGCGGGAGGAGCCTGCGGCATGGGCCGTCGAGGACTTTCTGGAAGAGATGCCCCAGCGAACCTCGGTTACCGTGGAAGGGCGAACCGTTCATCTCCGGGCTTGGAGATATGAGGTCAAGGGAGTTAGCGGTTTTAAGGTGCCGGTTTATTTTCTGGATTCTGATCTCCCGGAAAATTCTGAGTGGGACAGAACACTCACCCATTTCCTTTATGGAGGAGATCAACATTATCGTCTTTGTCAGGAAGTGATCATCGGGATCGGTGGTGTGAGAATTCTAAGGGCCCTCGGATATGACAGGATTGAGCGCTTCCACATGAATGAAGGGCACTCAAGCCTCCTCACCCTGGAGCTTTTGGATGAAGAAGCAAAGAAAGCCGGCAGAAAATGGATTCATCATGAGGATATTGAAAA
>DATIGG010000146.1:0-14439 GCA_035454825.1 Thermodesulfobacteriota bacterium
GAAGGGAGATATTTTATAACCTATTGAATTCCTTAATATATATTGAAGTTTAAAAAATTCGTTGACCTTGGAAAAGCAGGGTATTATACTTCGACTATGCTTCCGGAGGCAATGTGTCATGGACGAAATCAGTTATCAAAAATTCTTAACAACAAAGATTTGCGATCTCGAACTCCACGTCGAAGAGAGTTTCGATTCTTATTTCAAACGCTTGAAGAAAGAATTAAAGGCTCACCGGATCCTTTTGTGGCCGGATTTTTATTTCGGTAATGAATGGGGATGCGTGAACAAGCGTATCTCGATCAGTATCCCCTTTTACTTAGCCATTTCTGAGCTCAGAGAGCTTGAAGGCGATACCCCCGTCGGAGAAGAACTGATCAAGATTCTTCGCCATGAGACCGGGCATGCCATCAATTATGCTTACAAGCTCTGGCAACAAAAGGAATGGAAAGAGATCTTCGGAGATTTCAAAAAAAAATATCCCGCCCGATATCTCTCACGGGTCAATCCCTGGTCGAAGAGTCACGTCAGACACCTTCACTACCTGGGTGATCCTCATTACGCTCAAAAACACCCGGATGAAGACTGGGCAGAAACCTTCGCGATCTGGCTTGATCCCCGGTCGCACTGGGAGACCAAATATCGCAACTGGCCTCATGCCCTGGAAAAACTGTCCTATGTGGACCGCCTGATGGAAGAGATTGCGGGGAAGGAACCTCTCCATACAAAAAAGAAATGGGAGGACGAATATACAACGATTGAAGAGACCGTATCGGAGTGGTGGGGCATTAATGGCGAGATTCTCGATCAAGAGCTTCAAGAATATATTGATGATCTGAATGAACTCTTTGTCAAACCAGCAGATGGATACAGGAAGTTCCTTCCTGCATGGAAATTGATCCGAAAATATGCCAGACTCCTGACTGAAAGGGTTAGCCTCTGGATCTCGGGGTCAAATAAGCATACGATCCGAAGATGTCTCCGTCGATGGGAAGCCATTTGCAGAAATGAATGCCTGGGATATCTTCCTGATGACGAGGAACCGCTGCTGATCGAGCTGACGACCCTCCTCACCTATCACGTGATGGACGGTGTCCATCAATTTCGTAGTTGATCTTCCCTGCTTACTGTTGAAAAACTAAAGTGATAATTCGGGGTGCTAAGTTCGGAGTTCAGAGAAATGCATTCACCCCTCGGGGGAAAGAAGGTGAAAGTGGAGGGATCTGTGTAACTCCGAACTCATCACTCCGAACTCCGAACTCTTATTTATTAGAGGATCACTTTCTTTCTGATGGCCTTGACGATCTCTCCCGGTTCATCGATAATTTGAAAGATTTCAAGATCCTCCGGAGAGATCTTTCCTTCCTTTAGGACAACCTCTTTGATCCAATCGAGAAAACCCTTCCAGTAATTCGATCCAACAAGGATCACAGGAAAGGGCTTGATCTTACGGGTCTGGATGAGCGTAACGGATTCCAATAGCTCATCCATCGTTCCAAAGCCTCCTGGAAGGATGATATAAGCGACGGCGTATTTAACAAACATCACCTTCCGGACAAAAAAGTAGCGAAACTTCAAGGTGATGTTGGCATAAGGATTGGGCTTCTGTTCAAAGGGAAGCTCGATGTTGAGTCCGACCGATTTTCCCCCAGATGAAGCGGCACCTTTATTCGCAGCTTCCATCACTCCCGGCCCGCCGCCTGTAATGACGGCAAACCCGTTTTCAGCAAGTAGCTGGCCGATCCGTTCGGCCTTCTGATAGACCTCATCTTCTGGCTTAACCCGGGTCGACCCAAAGATGGTCACCGCTGGCCCGCATTCTGCGAGGGCTTCGAACCCTTCGACAAATTCAGCCATGATGTGGAATAGCCTCCAGGAATCTTCTACGGTCATTTCATTGATGAGATACTGCTTGCTCGACATAAAACCTCCTGTCAATCGTTAGTCATAAATCGTGAGGCGTCATTCATTTCATTGATAATTGAAAGATTTTATATTAGGAAAAAGGAGATTTAAAGTCAAATCTATAATTTTTGGTATTTTCAGTTATAGATCGGAGGTCTATCCACGGAAAGATGAAAGTCCAGTTTTTAGGAGCAGCCCGAACCGTAACCGGCTCAGCCACGCTCCTTGAGAAGGATTCTTTAAAATGGCTGGTCGATTGCGGGATGCATCAGGGCGGCAAAACCATTGAGGAGAGAAACCGAAGTCTCCAGGCCTATCATGCCGAAAGCCTTGCCTTTGTTCTTTTGACCCACGCCCATATTGACCACAGCGGGCTCATCCCAAAACTGGTCAAGGAGGGGTTCCGGGGAAAGGTCATCTGTACCCAGGTCACCTCTGATCTCTGCGAGATCATGCTCCGCGACAGTGGACACCTCCACGAGATGGAGGCAGAATGGCAGAATCGAAAGGGAAAAAGGTCCTGGAAAGAGGCTTTCGAACCCCTTTACACCGTTAAGGATGCAGAGGAAAGTCTTCGTTACTTTCAGCCTGTCCGTTATGATGAAATCATTTCCCCTTCCGATGGGGTGAGGGTGCGGTTTCGGGACGCCGGGCATATTCTGGGATCCGCCATGGCTGAGATCTGGATTGAGGAAGGGGGATCAGAGAAGAAACTCGTTTTCTCAGGAGATATAGGCAGCCCCGACCAGCCCATTGTCCGGGATCCGACATGGATCGATGAGGCCGATGTCCTCTGGCTCGAATCGACCTACGGCGACCGACTCCATAAATCAAGAGCCGAGACGGTTCAGGAGCTGTTGCAGATCATCCGACAGGCGATCCGCGATCAGGCCAAAGTGATCATTCCTGCCTTTGCTGTTGAGAGAACCCAGAATGTCATCTATACCCTCGGCGACCTGATTCGAAAAGGACTCATCCCCTCGATTCCAGTTTATATCGACAGCCCTCTGGCAATCTCAGCGACAGAGATTTTTAAGAAAAATCCGGACTACTTTGACCGGGAAACCAGAGAGATCCTGTTGAGCGGAGAAAATCCTTTGAACCTTCCCGAGTTGATTTATACTCGGACCACCGAAGAATCAAGAACCATTAATGAAGATTCGAGAGCCGGAATTATCATTTCCGCCAGCGGGATGTGTGATTCCGGCAGAATCCTGCACCACCTTAAACATCATCTCTGGCGGGAAACCTCTCATATTGTGATCATTGGCTATCAGGCTGAGGGAACCAACGGGAGAAGGATGGTCGATGGAGCAAAGACGGTGAGACTGTTCGGAGAAGAGATCGCTGTCCGGGCTCACATCCACACCCTGGGAGGCTTTTCTGCCCATGCGGACCAGAAGGGACTGCTCGAATGGCTCTCTCACTTTAAGAACCCCGACCTTGAGGTCATTGTCAATCATGGCGAGGAGAAGATTTCTCTTGGACTTGCCGAGATGATCCGACAATCACTCCATCTCAAAACAACTGTTCCTCAGTGGAGAGAGAAGCGTATTCTCTTTGGGCCCAAAGAATATAAGATGCCGGAAGAGACCGCACCGGAAGAAGAAAAAGAGGAAATATTACCCCGGAGAGAATCTCTCTCCATTCTCGTCAGACACCTCGATCGGAATTACAAGAAGCTTCGCCGGAAAATCAGAAGAGAATTGTCCCGGGAAAGAGCCCCTCAGGACTCCCGCTGGCTAAAGCAGATCGAAGAGATTAATGAAAAAGTGAGGGAACTTGGAGAGGAATGATAAGGAGATGCTGATACAAGCCTGATCTTCATCAGGCCAGGGTTGAGCAGGACAACAAGCATGTGGCTTTTCTGTTTGTCATCCCGAACCTTGTCCTTACTCGATTCAGGATTGATTCGAGATCTCGGTTTTGATTTTTGAGGATATAGAGTTGATAGTCCCACCCTGTGGGCTAAGGTCTTTAGTCGTTATGGATGGACTGATTAGAGTTGGAATTGTCTTCATTGCCCTTATCCTCCTAACCATTAAACGCGTAACCCTCTGGATCAGTCTCTTTGCTGCAACAATCCTTCTTGGGCTTCTCTTTCATCTTTCAGTCAGTCAGATTGCTCTCGATCTTCTTTCCTCTGCCCTGGATAGAAGCACCCTCCTTCTTTTGGGTGCCCTGACAGCGATTCTCCTCTTCAGCAATCTCATGAAAGAAACAGGCCGTATGAACGAGATCCTGGAAGGGTTTCGGCATATTCTTAAAGACATTCGGATCGTAATCGCCCTGCTCCCGGCCCTGATTGGCCTGCTTCCGATCATCGGTGGGGCACTCGTTTCAGCGCCCATGGTCGTGGCTGGGTCGGATGAACTTAGGCTTTCCGCTGAGCGAAGGACCTTCATCAACTACTGGTTTCGTCACATCTGGGAATATATGCTCCCCACCTATCCTGCGGTCATCCTGGCAGCCACCGTGATAGGGATACCGGCCAGGGGGTTTAGCTGGGCCAATCTTCCGCTGACCCCGGTAGCCATCCTGGGTGGGATGATCACCGGCTTTTGGGGGGTCTCGAAATCCTTAAAGGAGTTAGATCCCTCTTCACAGACCCCCTCTGTTGTCAGGTTAATTCAAAACCTCTCTCCCCTTCTCTTTGCTCTCGTTCTGGTCATTGGATTCAAAGTGGAGCTCGCCTACGCCCTCGGGATTGCCATCGGAGGAATGATTCTCCATTTCAGAATTGGTAAGGAAAAGATCATCAAGGGGTTTCGGGAGGGCATCGACCCCGACCTTCTATTGACTGTCATCGCTATCATGGGCTTTAAGAAGATTCTGGAGACCTCGCAAGCCATCTCTTCGATCTCGGGATCCTTATCGACATCCGGGGTTCCTATCCCGTTGATTGTGATGTTCATCCCCTTTTTGATCGGGTTTATGACCGGGTATGCTATTGCAACCGTGGGGATCGCCCTGCCGATTCTCGCCCCCTATCTCAAAGACGATCCTCGGTTTGTGGGCTACATGATGCTCGGCTTCACCTCCGGGTTCTGTGGAACGATGCTATCTCCTTTTCATCTCTGCCTTTTGCTGACCAAGAACTATTTCGGAGCCAATTGGAAGGGGATTTATCGGTTGGCCCTCCTTCCCATCGCCCTGATCTTGTTCGTTCGATTATTCATGACCCTTTTTCTTTAATTATCGCCTCTTACCCCATCTCGGAAGGGGGGTGGAAATTCCGCTGCGAACAGGGTTACTAAAAAAGGATCCCTCTGACTGAGGAGAATCATGATGCCCATCAAAATCTTTCACACGGCCGATCTTCATCTCGGCATGAAGTTCACACGGGGTTACGACCCTGCGCTTCAAGAAAGTCTCATTGAGGCCCGTTATCAAACCTTAGGTTCCATGATTAAAATGGCCAATAAGAGAGCCTGCGATCTCTTTGTCGTTGCCGGTGACTTGTTTAACAGTCTCGGGATCTCCAGGAGGGATATTCTCCGCGCAGCAGATCTCTTGAAAAGGTTTGAAGGAAAGCTGATTCTTGTTCTTCCCGGGAACCACGACTACATTCAATCCGATGAGGATAACCTCTGGACAAAATTTCGCGACGCCATGAGTGAACATACGTTCCTTCTGAGAGAATCGAAGCCTTATGATTTGAAGCCTCATGAAATGAATGTGACCCTCTATCCTGCCCCCTGCAGAGCCAAACATTCGAAGACAAATGGAATCGGCTGGATTCGCGAGAGCCGTAAAGATCCGGATTCCTGGTTTCATATCGGCGTCGCCCACGGCAGTCTGGAGGGTCTATCTCCGGACTTCAATGAAGATTATTATCCCATGTCAGAACAGGAGTTAAGGGCTGCAGGAATGGACCTCTGGCTCCTGGGACATACTCACATTCGCTATCCGGACGTGGAATCCGGAACAGAGGCCAGAATCTTCTTCCCGTCCACTCCTGAACCGGACGGATTTGATTGCACCCATCCGGGCTATGCATGGTTCATCGAGTTGAATGAAGATAAATCGGTCCATTACCAGTCGATTGAGACCGGCAGTTATCGATTCCTGACCATGGAGAAAGAACTCCGCCATGATAACGACGTCGAGGCATTGAAGACCTATTTCGGCAAACTGGATCATCATAGACACCTGGTAAAGTTGAGGCTCAAAGGACGATTACCCGGAAACATTCATGAGGAACTGGCCGCTTTACTTAAGGAGTTGCAGGATTCCGGTTTTCATCTGGAACGTGATCTCTCAGAATTGTTTCGGGAGATTACTCTGGAGGATATTGACCGGGAATTTACGGAAGGCTCTTTCCCCCATCGGCTATTGAGAAAACTGGCTCTCGAACAGAAGAATCCAAATTCCCTTCAGATAGCCTACGAACTCATCCGGGGGAAATGAGATGATACTCCGAGAATTGAAACTTGCTCCCTTCGCCGGATTGATCGATCTTCAGGTTGTCTTCCAGAAAGGGCTGAATGTCGTCCTGGGTCCAAACGAGGCAGGGAAAAGCACCCTCGTTCACGCCCTCAAGATGGCCCTTTTCATCCCCACCCAATATGACAAAAAGGTTTATGATCAAAAAATCAGGCCCTTCGTGCCCTTGAGCGGGGGCGACACGGTCGAAGTCGGATTAACCTTCTCCGTAACGGGTGAATCCTATCGTCTTAAAAAATCATGGGGAAGCAGGAAAGAGTCCCGGTTAAATCTGCCCCGGGGAGATTTCCTTGCTGATCCCCTCAAGGTCCAGGAAAAATTACTGGAACTTCTCGCCCTGAAGGAAGGGACTTATCAGAACGTTCTCATCGCATACCAGGCAGGGCTCAGTCAAACGCTGGAATCCTTGAAAACTGACCAGGCAGCGACTCATGATCTGGCGTCGATCCTGCGAAAAGGAATTCTTGAGACCGACGGCGTCTCCATTGAGAAGCTGGGCCAGGCGATTGAGAGCCGGTATAAGGAATATTTTAACCGATGGGATCCTATGCTCAAAGGCCCCGAGGGAAACAGAGGGATTGATCATCCCTATGTGAAGGAGGTAGGTAGAATCTTAGCCGCCTACTATGCAAAGGAGAGACTTCGCCGTTTATTGAATCAATCCGTCGAATACGAGCGGCGGATGGACGATCTGGATCGAAAGATCCTTCTTCTCACTGAAGAGGTTGCTTCTCTCAGGAAATTCATCGATACGAACCGATCGATTGTTGAAGACGCAAAAAAGCGCCACGTTTTAGAGATTCAGAAAAAAGCGCTCCAGGGTGAGGAGAAAAACCTCCGTGAGATCTCTCAAAAATGGCCCGCCCTTGAGCAAGAGGTGAAAGGGCGAAGAGAAAACCTGGAGGGCCTGAAAGAAAAACAGAAACAACTGGAACAGGAATATCACCAGGCTGAGGCTTGTGCGCTGAATAAACAGAGGCACGATCAGTTCATTCGGGCGGAAAAGAAGAAACAGGATCTCGATGAGGCCCGCCGTGGCCTCGCCGGGACGAAGGTCATTCGGGATGAGGAATACCAGCGGCTTGAAAAGATTCATCAGGAACTCGATCGACTTAAAGCCAGCCTCAAGGCCGGAAAGATTTCCCTCGTCCTGACATCTGAAAAAGCGATGGAACTCACCGTGGCAAAAGATCTCGATGATGAGGCCCTTTACTGTCCCGCTCCAGGCCGACCCCTGGAGGTCTCCGCAGGGGGACAGATCCAGATTCGTCATGCCGACTGGCATCTCAAGGTAAAATCCGGGGAGATGGATTTTGAGAAGCTAAACAAGAATTTTGGGAAACGGACCGGGGATTATCAAGACCTTCTGAAGCAACTGGGACTCTCTGATTTTTCTGAAGGCAAGAAGGCCTATGAGGAATACAGGAAACGGAGCGGCCTTGTGGAAAGTTTGAACGAGCAGCTTGAAGAGATATTGGAAGGCGAGGCCTATGAGGAACTGGAAGCCCTCTCCAAGTCATCTGATCAGGCCCGCCCCATTCGCCCCATCACCGATATCGCCGGAGAGAAAGGAGAACTGAGGGGCAAGATCACCCAGGCTGAAACCGAAATCGAATTGATCACAAGACAGCTTGCGGAGTGGGATAAGACGTATAAATCCCGGGAGGCTCTTCTCGATCTCCTCCTCGAAAAAAGGGCCGGATTAAAGGAACAGGAAGGGGCTCTCCAGAATCTCAAACCCTTGCCAGAGGCGGTTCAAGACCCGGGAGAATTGATCAAGGAGTTTGACCAAAAACAGGAGACCTTAAAAGAAAGAGAAAATGATTTGTCCAGTGCACGCATTGTGCAAGCCGGATTGGAAGGAAAAGCCCCTGAGGAGACGCGAGAGGAGATTGAAGTCCAATGGAAGGAGTCCGAGCGCCGCTTTGAACAGGCGCTGATAGAAGGAGACGCTATCCTGGAAATCCAAAAAACCTTTCAGGAGATCAAATCAGCCATGGATTCCCAGACGCTCGATCCCTGGCTGGAGGAGCTCAAAAGGGTGGTCCGGCCTTTGACGGCCGATCGCTACAGGGTCATTGCCATGGAGGAGAAAGGCCCAGGCAAGGTCATTCGTGCCGACGGGATCGAGATTCCAGCTGAGGTACTGTCTCAGGGAACCAAAGTCGGATTGGGCCTGGCACTGCGATTGTCGATGGCCCGGTATTTCCTGAAAGATCTGGATGGGTTCCTCATCCTGGATGATCCCCTCGTTGACCTCGACGAGGACCGCCAGAAAGCAGCCAGTCAGGTCATTCAGGGCTTTTCAAACGGAAAACAGGTGATCCTCTTTACCTGCCATCCGGATCACGCCGGATTACTGGGGGGAAATATCATCACACTTCACCCACTGTGATTCAGGCAGTAAGAAGAAACCCAGGTAAATTTTATGAATTTCTCTTGGCTGGACGAGTAATCCTTCAAAGAAGGAGAACTGCTCTGTTCCAGTCCCAAGGCTGAGGCTCCCAATGAATTCTCCCTTAGAAGATGAGTGAACAGTGTAAAGAATATTTCAAGCCGCATTGCCCCTCAGTCCGATGGTTTCTGCAACCTCCTGCATACCCTTGATCGTGTCGTCGATCAGTTCGTCGAGGCTGACTTGCAGCATCCCTGCACCCTTTTCGATGACCGACCGGTCGACGCCCGCGGCAAACCGCTTGTCTTTCCATTTGTTCCTCACCGACTTCACCTGAACATCCAGGACACTTTTTGAGGGACGGATCAAGGCCGTCGTCACGACGAGTCCTGTTAGCTCGTCGACGGCATAAAGGAACTTCTCTAAGTCTGACTCAGGCATGACGTCGGAGCATATTCCCCATCCGTGGGAGACAGCGGCACGGATATATTCCTCCGGCCATCCGTGCTCCCGGAGGATCTCTCCTGTTTTGGAGCAATGCTGTTCGGGAAAGTTCTCGTAATCGAGATCATGGATCAGACCAATGATCCCCCATTTTTCTTCATCCTGGCCCCGTTTCCTTGCGATATGCCGCATCACCGCTTCGACGGCATAGGCATGCTTGCGTAAGCTGTCGCTTTCGTTATACCGGTGCAGAAGCTCCAGGGCTTCCTGTCGCGTGGGTATCTTCTGTTCCATTGTTAGGCTCCCTTCGTTTTTTCTAAACACGGCGACATGAATCGCAGTATTAGACATCATTCCTGAGAAAGCAGGAACCCGGAAAAACACTGCATTCCCCCGTATCAGGTACGGGGGCAGGTTCTGAACACCATGCGGTGCAGGGCAGGCTAAGCCAAGCCCGGAATGACAAACTAAATAAGACTTATGTCGTCATGTACACTCCATTTACCACGTCATCACCAGCTTGGTCAAGTCCATATGGACGGAAATCTGTGGTTCAGGCAGTAAGGCTATAGACCTCAGACATGAGACTGGGGGGACAGAATGGCCGAAGAATATACAAAGAAAAGTGTCAGTAAAGTCTTATGATTGACTACTGACACTGACTGGAGAAGAGTCTGCTGCCTAATGTCCGAAGCCCAGTGTCTGAATTCCACGGAATGGTTGAATGGAGTTGGGACTTGTAGTAACATTATTTTAGACTGCCGCTGATAGCAGCCAGAAACTTAGGAGGTGATTGCCTTCATCTTTATCGGTGGAGTACAACCCAGAAAAACGAAGGTGGACGATCTACCGCGAATCTGTCCCAATTGTGGTTTGCCTTCGGCACGACTCAAACGGCTGGACCATTACCTAAGCCTCTTCTTCATTCCCCTCATCCCGGTCAAGCGTGGAGAGCGCTTCCTGGAATGCGACCGCTGCGGCCGAGTCTTTGATGAACCGGGGAGGACACAGCCAACCACGTTTCAGCGCAGGCCCGATCGGATCTGCCCAAAGTGTGGCCGAGAAGCAGCTCCGGATTTTAATTATTGCCCCCATTGCGGCCATGGAATCTCGTGAGCATAGGAGCGCTGAACCCATGATCGATTATTCTCCTCTCGACCAACCTTCCATCCTCAGATATATCTTTTATCCCCGTAAGAACTTCAGCCTGCCACCGGAGAATGCCTTTGACATCTCCGTCTCTGTTGGAGACCAGGCCTCTATCTCTTGCCGATTTTACATGGGTCATTATCAATGGCCGTGGATCCTGTTCTTCCACGGAAATGGTGAAGTGGTGAGCGACTATGATGAGATCTCTCCCTTCTATCATAACAGGAAACTCAACCTCGTCGTTGCTGATTATCGAGGTTATGGAGCCAGCAGTGGGATTCCAACTCTCACGGATCTCGTCCACGATTGCCATGTCATCTTGAAAGAGGTTCAAGAGGAGCTTTTTAGAAGAGACCTCCGGAAAGATCTCTGGATCATGGGAAGGTCCCTGGGAAGCGTCTCTGCTCTCGAACTGGCCCACAAGCACCAGGATATGATCAGGGGACTCATCATCGAAAGCGGATTTCCCAGTGTGGTGAGGATCATCACCCATCTTGGAATACCGGCTGCCGGAATTGATCTCAAAAAGATTGACCAGGAATGCCTGGACATGATTAAGGACATATACGTTCCTTCCCTTATTATCCACGGGGAAGAGGATACGCTCGTCCCGATTGAAAGTGCCAGAGATTTATACGAGCACATTGGAACAAAAGAGAAAGAACTCCTCGTCATCCCCTCTGCAACCCATAACGATGTCCTGCTCGTTGGGTTCAGGGACTATTTCGATGCTCTTCAACGATTGATGAATACCTAATTTGAGGGATCTTCTCTAAAAAGGAGATAGACAGGAGTGGATATAGGCGTTGATTTTCCCCACGGGTAACTTCATGCTGAAAAATCTTCCCAGGAAAGATCCCATTTCGAGAGACGAGAGGGGCCGGGTGACGATATCTATTTTTCTTTGGCGAATGGCCTCAAAAATGGATTCGGGGTCCTTTTCCGCATAGATGAGGGAATAGGTGGTTCCCAACTGGCGAAGGAAATGGGTATCTGAATTCCCAACCAGAGGCAGCCCGTGCAATTTGGACAAAGTAATAGCCCTCTGATTGAAGTTGATCCTGGGAGAATAGAAATGGCAATATTCCAGGGCATCAAAAAGCTTCAGGTTTTTCAAAAGATACCCATTGAGAGAGCGCGGGTTCGGAAAATAAGGATGCGGAGCAATAATCAGGTTATCCGGGCGGCGCACACGTGAGAGGGATGAAAAATCGGAGATCTTCTTCCCGGGAGGAGGATTTAAAAGGAGCACGTGGCGGTGCTTGACATTGATTTCCATCCCCGGAATGAGGAGGATCCCCCGTTCCCTTGCATAGGCTGACAGTTTCGGACTAAAGGTCAGGCACTGATGATTGGTAATGGCCAGCACCTCAAAGCCCTCATCGGCCGCTTTTGAAATAAGTTCTTTGGCCGTGTGGGAGACCCGGTCACAGGGATCTTCAGCAGTGTGAAGATGGAGGTCCGCCTTTAAAGGCCTCGGCCCCTTGATGCGTTTGTCCAGATGGATGGGTTCTTTTATGATTCTCACAGGGTTCTTCTGAAAACGATCTTAAACATTAATTCCATAATAATAAGACTTCATCGGCATGATATCAACCCAACGGATTATTTTAGGTACGCGAAAATTGACCTTCTCTCTCGTTTATTGCTTTTTGGAAACCATTCGTGATGGACAGAAGAAGTATTGAGAAGATAATTGGGCGCAGATTTTCCCTGGCTACCCGCGTCCAGCTCCTGTGGAAAGGAAATGATTCGTTTAAAAACATCTTCGATGCTATCCAGGGTGCAGAAAAATTCATCTGCCTTCAATTCTACATCTTCAAGAATGACGAGACCGGAACGGCTTTATCCAGCATATTAAAACAAAAGAGCCGGGAGGGGGTAAGGGTTTATCTCCTGTATGACCACTTTGGTTCGATCGGTACCCCCAGAAGGTTCTGGAGAGACATGACTCAGAGAGGGATCCAGATAAGGGCCTCTCATCCCTTTAAATGGACAGCACCCTTTCACTATGTTCATCGCGATCACCGAAAGCTCATTGTGATCGATTCAAAAAGGGCATTTACTGGCGGGCTCAACATCGCCAATGAATACAGCGGTTTTCACCTCCGGAGGCGAGGCCGGGGCTGGCGTGATACAGGGGTCCTTCTTGAGGGGCCCATTGTGAAAGAACTCTTTGAAACCTTCAAGATCAGCTGGTATACCTGGGGTGGAGAAAGGATTGGTTTTAGAGACCCCGATGAAGCATCCCCTAATACCATGCAGAAATCAATCCCTTCTGCGAACAAACTTCCTGCATCGGAATGTTGTGGCAACCTACCGGCCCTTCCCATCTTTGCCTATTCTGGAAAAGGGAGAAAGAGAATGAGAAATCTTCTTCGCTATAGCACCGATCAGGCCCGCGCAACCATTTCTTTAACCACCGCTTATTTTATCCCGAGCCGGAGGATGATCACCCTATTAGAGAACGCGGTGAAACGCGGGGTAAGAGTAAGGCTTCTGGTGCCGGGGATCAGTGATATTCCCGTAGCCTCCTACGCAGGAAGGGCCTTCTATGCAAGGCTCTTAAAGGCAGGAATTGAAATTTATACTTATCAGGGAGAGGTCCTCCATGCAAAGACTTACCTCTTTGACCCGTACTGGAGCATCATCGGTTCTACTAATCTTGACTATCAATCTCTCATGTATAATGACGAGGGGAACATTGGAATACTGGACCCCATTTTCGGATCCAGAATGACCGAGATATTCGAAGAGGATTTAAGACATTCCATAAAGATTGATCTCGAAGCCTGGCAAAAGCGTCCTTTTTTAGAAAGAATAGCGGAACACTTTTTTGCCCTTTTCAGAAAGAGACTTTAGCTTCCGATTTTCAGCGAGTATGAAGGAATAAATAATTTTTAGTGCAGGGGCTTGTCTTGCCAATAAAAAACTAGTCCAGATCCAGCTTCACTTTACACTGATTACATTTTACAGCGCCCCGGAAAACTTTATTGCCGCATTCAGGACAAATGTAGCGGGTTTCTTCATCTTGAATCCACTTTTCAGTACCAACCTCTCGCCAATACGGAACAGCCCGTAAAATAACCTTTTTGCCCACAGCCATTGGAAAAGTTTCAATGTACTGGCAAGGAAATTTATCGCACTGATGACATCCAGTGTAGCCCTTTTCCTTGGTGCATTTTCTGATCTCACACTGTCGGCAATGCATGAACAGTTCATCAGATAAGCAGCCACGGCACTTCATGTCTTCTATGGAAAGCTTTTCACTATTGGGGAGTCTGCCTTTGTCGGGAACTTCTCCCTTGTAAAGATTGACTAACCGCTCCTTGAGTTTGTAATTATTATCACGGTGTGCGATATAAATGGCACAGACTCCGCAACAAAGACCGCAAGGAGAAACAAGATCTGGATTTATGCTCATATTTCAATCCTCCAGTTTATTATGTTCTTCCATTACAAACCCGTAACGATAAAGCTCAATGGCGCCGCCGTTTGGCGCCCACCGTAGCGCCTTGTTCAACAATCTTTCTGAATTTCTGTCCAGTTTTTTCAGCGAAATTCTTGACCTGTTCTTCTGAAATGCTTCCGTTCATCAGTATCGGCTGAGAAAACGCATCATGCCACTCAAGAAAGACAAAATTGTCTTTGTAAATATGGAAATGAATGGCCAATTCTGGCTCCGCATGATGTCCCATGATCTTGGATAATTCGGTCAGTATGGCTGGTTCCGCTGGAACATGAAATATGTTAGGCCGTGGCCATATCGTCCCCATAGCGACATGTGCCTGCTCTTGAACTGAATATTTAGACATGAAGTCCCTGATTTCTGCATCTGGAGAACCATCCTCGAAATATAAAATTGCTCCCTCTGGAAGCCAGCCTTGTAGTGCATTGAAGAGCTCTTGGAATGTCTTTGGACCATCTATTTCCCAGTGGGGTAGTGTCACATCCAAATGAATACCTTCCATTTCATCTTTCGGTACCGCCCTAAATAGCTTACTGATCCATCCCATTATATTTCCTTGTCAAACGGACGAGTTGAGCTGACCCCCTCCCGCCGGAGAGGGGGAGGGAGGGATTTCAGCTCGAAAGGATTG
>DATIGG010000147.1:0-3383 GCA_035454825.1 Thermodesulfobacteriota bacterium
CATTTGGAGGCCTACCCCTCTTCACCGGGCCTATGCATTAGAAAAGGCCCTGGGGACACCGGCCAGGATCTATTATAAGAATGAAGGGGTGAGCCCCCCGGGAAGTCATAAGCCCAACACAGCCATTGCACAAGCCTATTACAACAAAATTTTTGGGATTAAACGGATCGCGACAGAGACCGGTGCAGGCCAATGGGGAAGCGCGCTCAGTTTTGCCTGCTGTCTCTTCGGTTTGGAGTGCAAGGTTTACATGGTGAGGATCAGTTATGATCAAAAACCTTATCGCCGTCTGATGATGAACACCTGGGGAGCAAACTGTGTTCCCAGCCCGAGCAAAGACACCAACGCGGGAAGAAAGATTCTTGAAGAGCACCCCGATTCTCCTGGAAGCCTGGGGATTGCCATCAGCGAAGCCATTGAGGATGCCGTCACTTCCAAGGACACCCGATACTCTCTGGGAAGTGTTCTCAATCATGTGATGATGCATCAAACGATCATCGGGCTCGAGGCCAAAAAACAATTAGAGAAATTCGGGGAGAAAAAGGTCGATATCGTCACGGGTTGTGTCGGCGGAGGAAGCAACTTTGCCGGTCTTGCCTTTCCTTTTGTCTTAGATAAGATCAACGGCGCCAAAATGACCATCATCCCTGCGGAGCCGACTTCCTGCCCTACCATGACCAGGGCTCCTTTTGTTTATGATTTCGGTGACACAGCAGCCACTACCCCACTTCTTGCAATGCACAGCCTCGGACATGCCTTCATCCCGGCTCCGATACATGCCGGTGGGCTAAGGTATCACGGCCTCGCTCCTCTTGTGAGCCAGTTGATCGTTGAAGGATTGCTCGAGCCCCGGGCTTACAATCAACTGGAGTGTTATGCCAATGCCGTCCTCTGGGCAAGAACGGAAGGTCACATTCCAGCTCCTGAAACCAGTCATGCCATCTCCGTGGTCGTTGAGGAAGCGAAGAAGGCGAAACAAGAGGGGAAGGAAAAAGTCATTCTTCTCAACTGGAGCGGCCATGGCATCATGGATCTGGGTGGTTATGAATCTTATTTCAGTGGAAAACTCGTAGATTACCCATTGCCAGAGGATGAAATGAAGAAATCCCTCAAGTCCATAGAAGGATTGCCAAAGCCGAAGGCATTGAGAAAGGGTAGACCAGTTTAATCACAACAAAATCCTGCGGGCCTTTTCTTGGCCCGTAGGATTTTTTTATTGAATGAGCTTGTGATAAATTCCTCAAAGATAATTTAAAATGGCCGCGATTGAAGAACATGATTCATTAATCACCTACTGTCCTCAATTAGGTGGCGAAGTCCCATTCCGTTATTGCCGAACCATTAATGAAGACCTCCCATGTCGGAGAATTATGGTCTGCTGGGAATTTAGAATCGAGATATCAAAATTCATGGGCGAACATTATTCCGTTGATCAAATCCAGTGTGCCTTGACAGCCCCGACCAAGACGAGGCTTGATACAATTCTCGAACTCATCGAAAAAGCAAAAAAGACAAAAGATGAAGGAGAATAACAGGATGTTAATCTCTGACCGGTTAAGTAATATTAAACCATCCGGGGTGAGGCGAATTTTTGATCTGGCACGTCAGATGAAAGATCCGATCAATCTGAGCATCGGAGAGCCCGATTTTGATATCCCGGAGCCTCTCAAAGAGGAGGGCATTCAATGGATCAAAAAAGGGTTTAACAAATATACTCCCACACAGGGCATTCCGGAATTGAGAGATAAAATTGCTTTACATTTGAAGAAAAAGGGAGTCCATTTCGAGGAGGTGATGGTGACAGCCGGCGTGACCGGAGGCCTTCTCCTTGCCAGCCTGACCCTCATCAGCCCGGGTGACGAGGTCATCATTCCCGATCCATTTTTTGTGATGTATGAGTATCAGGTCCTCCTGATGGGAGGGATTCCTGTCTTCGTCGATACGTATCCTGATTTCCGGTTGAGGGAAGAAGAAGTGATTAAGAAATTGACGAAGAAAACAAAATGTATCATCATCAACAGTCCCAATAACCCCACGGGAGCCATCTACCCAAAGGAGGACCTGATGATGATGGTAAGGATCGCCAAGGAAAGAGATCTATTGATTCTCTCCGATGACATCTATGATAACTTTGTTTTTGATAGCCCTTCCTGCGCCTGTACCGGACAACTCTACGAAAACACCTTAACCTTTGGGGGATTTTCAAAGGGTTGGGGAATGACCGGATGGAGACTGGGTTATGCGGCAGGCCCCAAAGAAATCCTCCAACAGATGATCACCCTCCAACAATATACATTCTCCAGTACGAACTCTATTGCCCAGAAAGCAGCCGTCAAGGCCCTGGATTTCAATGTGGAGGGTTATATTGCCGGATACAAAAAGAAGAGGGATTTGATCTACGATGGACTGATAGAAAAGTATAATGTCCAAAAGCCTCAAGGCGCTTTTTATATCTTTCCCGAGGTCCCCGGAGGGAGTGCGGAAACTTTTGTAGAGAAAGCCATCCAACAGAATCTCTTTATCGTTCCCGGCAGCGTCTTCTCCAAAAGAAATACCCATGTCAGGATCTCATTTGCAGCGTCGGATGAAACCCTTCAAAAAGGCATTGAGACCCTTCATCGAATCAGCTAAAATTAAAGTGGTCATGATCAGATGAGCTCCCTGTTCGTCCTTCTTTGGACAGACGATGCCGCAATCGTATGGAGGGTAGATACCGAGGGGACAGACGGTCAGGCTTCTCAGCTTTAGAATGCGGATCATTTGGGTCAGAGGTAGCCAGTCTGTTGTAGATGCTATCCTTTCAAGGGCTTGTGGCGGGGTTGCTGAGCGGCAAGAGGTTCTGCTCTAAAGCTTCGGCACCTGACCGCGTGTCCCCTTCCAGGATCGTGATGGGACGGGCTCTGGCACGCGAGGAGGCAAAGGGAAGAGGAACCGATGGCGGTCGATTTGCAGGCAGTGTGCGAGATCATTGAGAGGCACGGTTATCAAAGGGCCTCGCTGGTCGGGATTCTGCAGGATATCCAGGCGAAGATGAGCTACCTTCCCCGAAAGGCATTGGTTCAGGTCGCGAAAAGCCTGGACCTTCCCCTGACGCACCTCTATGAAGTCGCCACCTTCTACAAGGCTTTCAGCCTCGAGCCGAGGGGGAAACACACCCTCCAGGTCTGCCTGGGAACAGCCTGCCATGTCCGGGGAGGATCCAGAGTTCTCGATTATCTTGAGAACCGGCTGGAGGTAAAACCGGGAGAGACCACCCAGGACCAATCGTTTACCCTGGAAACCGTCAACTGTCTGGGGGCTTGTGCGTTAGGTCCCATGATCGTGATCGATAAGAAATATTACGGAAAAATTAACACGAATAAGATTGAATCCATTCTGAAGAA
>DATIGG010000148.1:0-4214 GCA_035454825.1 Thermodesulfobacteriota bacterium
ACCATCCTTTCCACAGGGATGACCATCGGTTTCCTGGAGCAGGAGCCGCAACTGGATAACTCAAAGACAGTGAGGGAGATCGTGGAAGAAGGGGTTCATGAGACAGTCAACCTTTTGAACGAGTTCAACCGGATCAATGAACGGTTTTCCGAGCCTATGTCTGAAGAGGAAATGAATAAACTGATCGAACGCCAGGGAGAGGTCCAGGAAAAGCTCGATGCCCTGGATGCATGGGATCTTGATTTCCGCCTTGAGATGGCGATGGATGCCCTGCGGTGCCCTTCAGGAGACACCCCTGTCAGCATCCTTTCAGGAGGAGAAAGGAGGCGCGTGGCTCTGTGCCGCCTTCTCCTTCAGAAACCGGATATCCTGCTCCTTGATGAGCCAACCAACCATCTCGATGCTGAGACAGTGGGTTGGCTCGAGCAACACTTGAAGCGGTACCTCGGAACGGTCATTGCCGTCACCCATGACCGTTACTTTCTCGATAATGTGGCAGGCTGGATCCTTGAGCTTGACCGTGGAGAAGGGATTCCGTGGAAAGGAAATTATTCGTCGTGGCTGGAGCAGAAGCAGAGCCGGCTCAAGCAGGAAGAGAAGAGTGAGAGCGAACGGCAGAAGACCCTCCAGCGCGAGTTAGAATGGATCCAGATGTCACCCAAAGGACGACATGCGAAATCGAAGGCCCGCATTTCGGCCTACGAATCACTTCTTGGACAGGAGGGTGAAAAGCGTGCAAAGGACCTGGAAATCTATATCCCACCCGGACCAAGGCTTGGAGATGTGGTGATCGAGGCGAGGCAAGTGAGCAAGGCTTACGGCGATCTATTCCTGATCGATGATCTGTCATTTTCCGTTCCCCCCGGGGGGATCGTGGGGATCGTTGGACCGAATGGGGCAGGGAAGACAACCCTCTTCCGGATGATCACGGGTCAGGAGGGCTCGGACTACGGGACGATCAGGGCAGGCGAAACGGTGAAAATGGCCTACGTGGATCAGAGCCGCGACGTCCTCAATCCGAACAAATCGATCTGGGAAGTCATCTCAGAGGAGGAGGACAAAATTGTTCTCGGAAGCCGAGAGGTCAATTCACGTGCCTATGTGGCAAGGTTCAATTTCACCGGGACCGATCAGCAGAAGAAGGTTGGTCTCCTCTCAGGAGGCGAGAGAAACCGGGTCCACCTGGCGCGGATGCTGAAAGAAGGAGCCAATGTGCTCCTTCTCGACGAGCCAACCAATGACCTTGATGTGAATACGATGCGTGCGTTGGAGGAGGGGGTCCTCAATTTCGCTGGCTGCGTCCTCGTGATCAGCCATGACCGCTGGTTTCTCGACCGGATCGCCACCCATATCCTTGCCTTTGAGGGAGAGAGCAAGGTTTTCTGGTTCGAAGGAAATTATTCGGAGTATGAGGCCGACCGAAAGGCCCGTCTCGGGGCTGCAGCAGATCAACCCCACCGGATCAAGTACCGCCAACTGACAAGAATGTAGGATACCGCAAATCCGGCGTTCTCGACAGGTTTCGGCTCGCTGGTTAGCCGCAACGTTAGCGGCAACAACAATTTACATACACAACTGATTTAAGCTATAATAAACTTCAAAAATGGAAACCATACACAAAATAATTCATGGCGATTCCAGACGAATGAATCTGGTCACCGATGAATCGGTCCATTTGATCATTACGTCACCGCCATACTGGCAGCTTAAAGATTACGGGACAAACGATCAAATCGGATACCATGACACCTATGAAAGCTATATAAATAACCTGAGTCTCGTCTGGAAGGAATGTCATAGGGTTTTGCACTCAGGCTGCCGGCTTTGCATAAACATCGGGGATCAGTTCGCCCGCTCGGTTTATTATGGACGGTACAAGGTGATCCCGATTCGAACCGAAATCATAAAATTCTGCGAGACAATCGGGTTTGACTACATGGGGGCGATAATCTGGCAAAAAGTGACAACGACCAACACAACGGGCGGCGCAACTATAATGGGAAGTTTTCCTTATCCCCGCAACGGAATTCTGAAAATCGATTATGAGTTTATTTTGTTGTTTAAGAAACAAGGCAACCCGCCAAAACCAACCCGAGAGCAAAAAGAACTGTCGGTAATATCAAAGGAAGATTGGAATATTTATTTTTCAGGCCACTGGTATTTTGCAGGCACTAAACAAGAAGGGCATACTGCAATGTTCCCCGAAGAACTGCCTGCCCGGCTTGTCAAAATGTTTTCTTTTGTGGGAGATATGATTCTTGATCCCTTCCTCGGTAGCGGTACGACTTCAATGGCTGCCCGTAATCTGGGACGACATTCGATCGGTTATGAAATTAACGAGAATTTTATTCCAACTATCAAAAAAAAGCTGCAAATCGAACAAACCGATCTTTACGGAACAGAATACATTTTTCTAAAAGAAAATATAAAAAGAGACTTGAACGAAGACATTGTAAGGCTGCCCTATATCTTTAAAGACCCCCATAAACTTGATAAGAAGATTGACCCTAAGAAGCTTCAATTTGGCTCCAGAATTGACGAAAACAGCGGGGAACGCGAAGAGTACTACTCGGTTAAGGAAGTGGTCAGCCCTGAGTTGGTTCGACTTAGCAACGGATTGCTTGTTCGTCTTATCGGAGTAAGAGAGAATAAAGCATTGAATGATTTAGCGGTTAATTTCATTACTGAAAAAACAAAGGGGCAAAAAGTATTCGTGAAATTTGATAATCAGAAGTACGATAATGAAAATCGCCTGCTTTGTTATATCTATTTGAAAAACAAAACATTTCTTAATGCACATCTCATAAAAGAAGGTTTTGCAGAGGTAGACTGCTCTGTTGATTTCAAATACAAGGATAGATTTATAAGACTCGGAGCCAGACATGGCTAAGGAATGGATTCTAAACAGTGTAATGAATCGTTTTCAATTGAACTTCAAAAGGAACGTCGGCCCGACTTCTGAGAGCATCAGGCAGTGTGCGCCCAGGACGATAGATGAATGGCGTGATTTTTACTTCAAGAACGTCCGGTCAATGGAACATATAGAAGAACTCGGCAGGAAGCTTTATGTCAAAATAACCGAAGTTATTCATGCCGAAGTGGAAGAAATCACGGAGCAAGACTGCATTGACTACATGGTTCAGTTGGTCATTGACCGAACATTCGATGGTTACATGACCGAGATCAAGACCATCTACGGACAGTTGGAAAGAGAACTCCAGGTTAAGATTGAACCTGCCCCTGATGAATGGGACAGACTTTTTAATGTTGATTTCTTCATAAGAATTAAAGACAAATACATCGGGATACAGATAAAACCGGTCAATCAAGGGATACAGTTATCACAAATTTTTAAAGAAAAGGAACTACAGCTCAAAACTCATGAAAAGTTTACAAAGCAATATGGCGGCAAGGTTTTCTACATTTTCTCATCCAAGGTCGGAGAAAGAAAAGAGATCAGAAACAAAGAAGCAATTGCCGAGATAAAACAGGAAATTGAACGGCTCAAAGAATAGAGATGTTTCGCTAACGAAAGCCCCAAAATCAGCGACGGCTGCACATGAATCATCGTGGACCTCCATCTACGCCCTTCGAAAAGATGGAGAGGGCTTCCGGAAACATCCAAGATATTTCCTTGTTTTTACTTCTTATCCTTATTCAACAGATCTTCCACCCAATCGAGGCCTAACTCCAGCAATTTTCCCCGGTGGGGACGGCCCGTTTCAGGATCGACACCCATCATCTCATAGAGCATCCGGATCGCTTTGTAGAATTCTTCCTCTGTAAAGATCTTTTTGCCCGCATTGGGTCCATCCGGTTTGGGATCGAAGAGTCGTTTCGGCAAGAGATCGTCCTTGATAGTGATTCCTTCCCGGCTGTTAAAGGCCCTTGCCATCATGGAAGCCCGTTCAGCGGCCTTCATCAGTTCAAAGAGGCTTGCGTTCCATCCTGTGATCGCATTCAGACACTGGACCATCTTGTCGAGGGGCATGACACCGCGGGGCGCATAGCCGAAGACGCACAATCCCAGGGCATCTTCCACCTTCCAGAGAGTTTCAAGGAGAGAGAAGGATCTCACCTTATCCCTGATTTTGTCGGGAGTGATCTCCGTGGGATGGATGGCTTTGTATATCCCGAGGGGCTTGATGAACTGGAAAGTAAGGAACTTTTCATCCCCAAAGAGCCCATCATGGGCAGCATACATGTGATCTGCT